>NZ_JAUQXO010000048.1:0-8838 GCF_030834625.1 Geobacter sp. | reverse complement strand
CGTTCTTCTCTGATCTTTCTGACGTTGTTTTTGAATTTCATCGCCCATTCCCGCAAAGCCAGGTAGTTTACGGCGAAATGTACTGGAATTGAAACTAATGTCAAGGAATTAGTTAAAATTGAACGAAGTTGAAATCTATTAGGTGCAATTGTGCACCACAGACTTCTTATCGGCATGCCTTTCACAGAACGTGAATAAATCCGAAGCATATATTTCTCCCGACACCCGCCTTGTCGTGCCCCCAAGGATGGCCGTTTCAGAATCCGGAAAAAGAAAAAACCGGGGCCAAACAATCACGCTGGTGATATTTCGGCAACCCGGCTGTCTCGGGGAGACCCGTAGGCTTTCCGCCCCACCCTCGCGGGTGGTTTAGTATTATCGATATCTATTAAGTTGTTGTTTATTCACGTGGGTACTAGGTAGCTCTGTAAGCAAGTTCGATTCCATCTGCGCGGAAAAACAAAATAACTCCAGAAAACAGAGACCTTTAGGACCGATGACGGTTCGACACGTGGCATATAACTGACAATTCTGCACACGCGGCGACAATTATTGACACCCCTTTGTCAACAAACCGTATCCATCGTGCCGTTGCCACCGCTCAGTACTCATAGAGCACAGAGAGCCGGGCCTTCTCCCGCGCATTTGCCTCGCTTTCTGCCTGAACTTCTATGGTATAGATTCCCGGCAGGTGCTGGGGAGAAATGCCGCTTCCCGTTCCTGCCACGCCCGCTCCCGAGTCGAGTTGGATGCCGCTGAGATCGGAGTTGCCCGGAACGGTGTCGACTATTTTGCCGTAGACATTGAAGTCCGTTCCTGTACCCGAGAGTTTGGCCGTCATGTCGGGGAAGTCTGTGGGTTCGACGGTGCTGCTGCAGTCAGATCCCCACTGGGTGGTCGGCTTGCCGATCTTGTCCTGGAAGCAGGCGGAGTCAACCATCTTAAGGTTGACAGTACTGAATGCCTCTTCGATCTTGGCCGATGAATACCCCTGGAATGTCCGCTCGATCACCTGCTTGGTGAAGAGCTCCGCGGCTCCGTGGGACGCGTCAAGGGAGCTCTTGTACCGTTTCTGGGCGGCGGACATCCTTGTACCGGAAAGGACCATGTACAGGAGCGACATGGCTATCGCCAGGGAGATGAGGGTGAGCATGAGCGCCGTGACCAGCGCAACGCCTCGTTCGTTATCTATGTGGCCCATCTGCGTACGCTCCGAGACTCAGTTCGCAAGGTTTTTGGGGTTGACCACCACCGTGTACAACCGCCATCGGTAATTCCGCCAGTCGGCGCCGATGCCCGCAAGATCGAATTCGCTCCCCAGGGAGGAGTCAAAGTCCCCAACCCGCACTTTCTGGGTCGGGTAGGTGAACGACCGGTCCTTCTTCCCTTCCTGGGCCAGAATATAGACCCGCACCTCCTTGACCTGGTCGCGAATCTCCTGGGCTGATGTCGACACCTCATTGAGATGCATGTCCACCTCGCCGTCACCACTGGTATCTACCCCGAAAATCACCTGCATGTCGGCCACGCAGTCCAGCAGCGGATAGGGTATGACATCGCCGTCATGGCCGACGATTCCCTTGAACAGGGTAAAGGTATTGGGGGCGCAGCTCTGAGGAACCTTTGGCGGCGTGGCAAGGTAGTAATCAACCCGGTTGAAGGGCCTGACCGGGGTATCCGTAGGATGCACCCCATACACGAGATAAAGATCCGATTGAGCCTGGGGCCTGAACTCGGCGGCATTGGGGGGATAAGTCGTAGAGAACTCGGTAGCCGATTTCATGACCAGCTGCTTTCCCTGGACACCGTCGACATTGGTGGCCCGCACAACAATCACCTTTTCTCCTGCAGCCAGGTCTTCGGCGGTGTCCCACTGCTTCAGGACACTGCCTACGGATGAGTAAGTGGCATAGGTCCATTTCTTTGCCGTTGCATCCATTCCAGCGACGGTAGAACGGATGACAAGGCGGTCGGACCCTGCCGGCCCCTGGTTATCACCCGTGTGGACCGCCCGCGGCACCCCTCCTGTGGAAGCATCGCTAAGACCAGTTCCCAGATCAGGCTCCGTGTACTCGGGGGTTATCGGGAAGCTCCAGGGAAGCCCGTAACCGGCGTGCTCCAGGTCAACGCGCATCATTTCGAGGCCGATGATGCCCCCCGTCTGGCTCTCGGCGATTTTCGTCTGCTGGATGGAATGGCTCACCAGCGTATTGAAGGCGTCAGAGGTGGCCATAATGACAATCAGGAAGATGGCCATGACCACGATGAGCTCAACGAGCGAAAAGCCCCTGTTTCCCTGGAGTAATGCCCATGGCGCCCGGGATGTGTTGCTGGTTCTGGTTTCGCAATCCACTGTCATCTCCTAGCGGCTCTTCACCGTGACGACACGATGCACGTAGGGAACGTTTCGGTAGTCCCACCGAACTGACAGGTTAATCCGGCGCCAATCGCTCGTAATGGAGGGATCGGGCGAATAGAGCCGCTCCACCAGGAACGGTTTGCTGAAGCCCCGCATATTCCTCGTAACGGTGATCGTACTCGTACCGGTAATGTTGTCGAAGGGGAGGCGCCGCAGCTCGTGCATGGTGTTTTCACCCACCCGCACCGCTTCGTCCCGCAACTGGTTTCTCAGGTTGTGCTCCATGGCGACGTTGATCGCCTGGAGCATTCCCAGCAGCCCCACCGCCATGATGACCACGGCCACGAGCACTTCAATGAGGGTGAATCCCCGTTCGTCACTTGATGGTGATATTCGCACTGGCACAGCTATCTCCTGCCTTCCGTTTGCCGATTTTGACCATGGTGGGATACACCACGACACTGTCATAGGTTGCCGGGTTGCCGGCAGGCTCGATGCAGATGGCCTTGCCATCTTCGGGTGGTTCCCTGAAAGCCACCCCCCACGTGTCAAAGTCGATTTGCTCCGGTTTCGCCGTAGTCCCCTCCCATACGGTCGGGTGCGGCAATGTCATCACCGATTGGGGTGCAACGGCAACGTTGGACGACGAATAGATTCTAAGCGCCCCGGAGGAGAACACCACGGAGCGTGGCCTCTTGGTGTAGAGGGCCTGCTGGCGGGTCTCCTGCAGGTCGGCATAGAGCTTCTTCACCTGGGTTTCCATGCCAGACTTCTTGTTCATCTCGCTGAAGTTCAGGGTCCCAATCGTCAGCAGCGTGCCAATGATGGCCACGATCACCACGAGTTCCACCAGTGAAAAACCCTTGCTGTTCATGTCAGCGTTCCCTGATGTGAAGGATCTTCTTCAGCGGTTTGTTGGCGCTCTTGGTGATGACCAGGGCCTGGTCCCCCGGCGGTTTCCCCTGCATGTCGCCGCCGGTGCGCCGCTTCGCCTTGTCGGTGAAGGAGGTGGCCAGGTTCTTCTCTTCGAAGGCGCCGGTTGAAAGCTGGATCAGCACCTTCCCTTCGAGGGCCTTGAGGGGCCCTTCTTTCCCCGTATCGTACCTGACGGCCCAGAGATAGGATTTGCCGCCGAATTCACAGGGGTCGCCCGTGGGCATGAAGCTGGCGTAGATGACAAGGCCGTTGGTGAGGGTCGTGGGGTCGCTGACCACCCTTTCTGCGCCGAAGACACCCGATTTCTCATCGAGATTGATGTACCACCCCTTGTCGTTGCTGGCCGCCGCGCCGGAGGTCTGGTCGGTCAGGTCACTCCTCTCAAGGGTGTAGTCCGTTGCCGCAAGGGTAGTCGTACATTCCCCGTCCAGGGCGTTGCTGTTCGTGTAACACGGCTCGCTTATGCCGTAGATGGCCTGCCTCGTAGTAAAATCGTCGTCCTGGTTGTCCAGTGTCTTCTTGAAGTAGTAGCGGCCGGTGCCGAAGTAGAGCCAGAGATTCTTGTTCTTGCGGTCCTGGAGCCTGCCGATGGCGGAGGTGACGGGACCGATATCCTTGATGACCGGGCTCAATGTCCAGTCGGAGATGTTCGTACTTTCGTTGGTCAGGAGCCGGAGCACCCCCCCCTTGGTCCAGGTACCGGTGGAGGTGTCCTTCTGCACGTAGCCGAAGTAAAGGGCGTCGTCCTCGTAGAGGCCGGCGGACATGGAGTTCCAGCGATCCGTATCGATGGCGGCCCCCACCAGCGATCCGGCAAAGGCGTTGTCGATGGGGCCGGCCGTGGTCGTATCGATGATGGCGACATGGTCTCCCGTCAAAAGATCGCGCACGAAAAGCCGCAAGGGTTGGTCGGAGCGGCCCAGGAACTGGTGGGTGCCGGGGTCAATGGGGCCGGTGGGGCCCGAGGCGAAGACCGCGAACCACTTGCCGTTTTTGATGGGGTCCCCCACGCGAATGATGGCCGGGCCCGAGGTCGAGAAGCCGAGTTGGGGATCGGAGAACTCCCAGAGCAGCTTGGGGTTGTCCTGGTCCGTATAGTCAAAGGCAAAGTAGGAGGAGTAGCCGAACCCCTTGGTCGCATCCTTCGGGTCGGTTATGGGGGTCCTGACGCAATCTTTGCCGTCCACCTCGGCGTCACCGTTCAGATCAGCCGTGCAGGAGTCCAGCTTGCTCTTGGCCGCCCCGCCGAGCCCCATGCTCCCGATGAGAATGGTCCTCCAGGGATTCTTGGTGGCATCGAGATTCTTGTTGCCGTCAATAACCACCGGTTGCTTGACGCAATCGGCATAACTGTCTTGGGTGCAGCTGCCGGGCTTGCCGATGCTCGCGTCGAAGATGAGAGTGGGACCGTCCACAAAGAACAGGTGGCTGTAATCGTCATTTGCCAAGTATTTCAGGTACGGGAGCGTATGCTGCGGGATGAAGGCCCCCACCTCCTTGCCGATGTCCGTGCCGTTGAGCGTTGCCTTGGTAAAACCTCTGGCCCGGACGTCCATGGTGCCGAGTCTGAAGGCGTGAAGCATGCCGTCATTGGCCCCCACAAACGCGAGATTGCGGTTCTTGTACTGGTTGGAACCGAGGAACGACGTATAGGAGGCGTCATTGTAGCCCGACGGCAGCGACAGGTGGTACGTATTGAGCCGCAGGGGCGAGAGAATGCGGGGAGTGGAGGAGATGATGTCCCCCAGTTTCCAGACATGGGTTTCGGTATTTCCCGTCAGGAAGTTCGTTGTTGTGACGGTTCGGGAGCGGAAATCCGAGAAATCAGTGCCCTGCACGTACTGGATGAGCTTTTCCGCTTCGGCATCGGTCGCCGCACCAAGATAGGGCCTGAGCACGCTGGCATTGGCAGTTGAGAAGGCCATGGTTTTTTCGGTTTCGGCACAGGTCGCCTTGAGGCACGTTGTGATGATATCCCGGGACGTTTCCCGGGACCAGAGCTGGTTGCCGGCCCGCCAGAGGCTCTTGATTACATCCGGGTCGACTTCGGTGCCAGCGCCGTCGCCGTCGCCGTCGCCGTCGGTGTCCGGCGTGAGGCTCGCCTTGGTCTTCGGCCCGTTGGGGTCGTCGGGGTCGAAGAAAAACCTGACCACTTTGTCACCCTTGAGGTTGAGGGCACGGGTGGAGCCGTCGTATTCCGTGTCCTCCCGGACGGTGCTGTTGCCGATATTGGGGTCCACATAATACCAGAGGTTCTGCATCTCGCCGAGCCATGTGGCTGAAGTGTTGTCCAGAAAATCCTTCTTGGGGTAGAAGACCGCCTGGAGAATGCTGGCCCCGCTCCCCTCGCTGTTGGAAAGAATCGAGGCCGCCGTACCGGAGGCGGTTCTATTGGCAATCTGATCAAAAACGCTTCTCAGCTGATCTTCCAACTGACCAGGGTCCTCGGCCCGGAAGAGGTCCGGATCCCCTTCCTTGATTTGCCGCCCCTTGATGGCCGTCTGCTCCATGAGGGTTTCAGAGTTGCACTCGCCAGCCTGGCCGTTGGACTCACCCGTGAACACGACAAAGGTGTTGATGGCCTCGCTGGCCTTATTGGGCACATCCGGCGAGGCGGTGGTGGTGCTGAACGTCTGGATATTGCGGTTCTGAGCCAGCCAGGCCAGGTTGTCGAGGTTCTTGCTCCCGGCGTACTGGCTGCAGGTGCCGGTCTCCCCCCCCGCCGCCGTGTAGAGCTGGGCCAGGCTGGAGACGTTGCCGTTCTGGTCGGCCGTGGACATGCCGTCGCTGATGATCAGGATATTGTTGGACTGGCACCGGTACTGGACAGGGTTTTTGTCCAGCGGGAACGACAGGTCTTCAGTGGTGTTGAGCCTGACGTCAGCGCGGCTGGACTTGCCCGAGGCATCGGTCGTATCCTTGGCAAAGTAGCCGATGGCGTTGTACATGGCTTCGGCAAAGGGGGTCCAGGTGGCGGCGCGGATGTCGTCAATGGCCTTGACGAGCGTACCGCTGGTCGTGTGATCTCCCGCCCCATCCGAAATGCAGCGCTCGCCGCCGGGGCAGTTGGCATCGGTGGCGCATAGGGTGGCTGTGGTTACGGAGCACTTCCCCTTGCCGATATAATGCGTGACCGTTCCGCCGTCGGTGTTGTTCGTCCCTGCCGTGGTTGCATTACAGGTATTTCCTTCCCCGCAGTCGACATCGGAGGTGCACGTGATTTTCGGAGGATCATTGGAGCAGACCCTGGGAGCGCCGAGGGCCGCCGTCTCCGATTCCGAGCCGTAATCGTTGAACTGCATCACCCCGAACCGTATCCGGTCGGCATAATCCTGCACGAGGCCGGTGGGCTGGGCGGCGGTACTGAGACGGACCTTGAGAGTAGCAATAGGCTGGTTGAGCTGGGCCTCCAGGCCGACGCCGGTGAGGATGGCCGGCACGTTGTCGTACATGGCCGTATCGGAGGGGGAATCGGTGGGGTCCGTCACCGGCGGGGCGGTCATGTCGTTGCAGAACTGCTCATGGGTGGCGATCATGGCCGCTTCCGTGACGCCCGGCTTGAGAACCCACCCCACGCCGGCCGCGCCGCTGCACTTGTAGCCCGGGTCGGTGCAGTCATCGTCGCTCGCACAGGGTCCCCCGTCGGGGGAATTCTTTTTCTTGCACGTGCCGGTGGCGGCGCTGAGCGTAAAATATTGGCCCTCATACCCCGAACCACAGAGCAGGGCCGGGTTGCCCGGCGTTATGGCGGAGGGGCCGAAGATGCAGCTGTTGCCATTGCACGCCGCATCGGACGTGCAGACCTTTTTCGGGTCGTTGGAGCATGTGCCGTACTCATCGTAGAGGTCCGTGCACTGGTTCTTGACGGTGTTGATATCGTCCGTGCCGATGGGCCGGCCTTCCCGATACTGCCAGCAGGCCTGCATGCTCTGCTGGAACGAGACCTTGGTCTTGGTGACTGCGGTTGGAGGTACGATCCCAATGGGGGCGAGGCAGGCATCCACCGCCTGCTTAATGTCGGCATTGCCGCCGCTGGTGATGGCCTTGACCGCGTCCTGGCACGGCCCCTGGTTGTAGTTCCCCAGGTAGATGTCGAGTTCGGTCTGCCCCCCCAGGGAGGGGGCGGAGGGATTGTGGGGATGGGACTTGCCCCGGACGCCGAAGGTTATCCCCAGGGGAGTGTTGGGGTTATTGGTCTCAGGGCTTGAATAGTTGACAAAATCACCTGTATTGGGCTTCTTGACGAAGGGCTGCCCCACGCACCCCCGGGATTCGGCCACAAGCTTTCCCGACTCGTATTTGCCGCCGGTCAGGATTTCCTTCTGCACGTCGAACTTCGACGCCGCGAGCCAGTTGAGGTAGTTCCCCTTGGCGACGAAGGAAGTGACGTCCGTGCCGGCATAAACGATACAGAGGTTGTTGGCGATATATTTGGTGCAGCTCCCCGCGGCGGGGAAATCGGTGACCGCCACCGCCTCAAAGGATTCCGAGCCGAAGTTATAGGAATAGTAGGTAACCGGATCAAAATAACCGACATATTTCGTGGCACTGTCGTAGGTTAGGTCAAAGCAGTAGTAGGGCTGGCGGGTGAAGGTGCCGTTGCTCTCGTTCCCCTTGTCCACGTAGGCCAGGTCGTACATACTGGCCGAGTTGTCGATGAGCATGAGCAGGTTCGGCGGGATGGACGCGTTGATGAAGGGGGGCTGAATGCAGTAGTCGTTCATGGTGGCCGCCACGGCCGGCGCGGCAACCGCCAGCAGTGCCGCCAGGCAGGAAAGTGACGTCAACCGCGAAATATTCCGTTTCATAGCCCTTCTCCCATTGTGCCCATTGCAAACTTATGAGCGCCGTGACGCTCCCTCTTTCGACACCACAGGCACAACAAGCAATTTTCGGGCCATGAGAACGCCCTCTCATCCCAGGCCAACCCATCAAAACCATTGACATTTCCCAGCCGTATCCTCTACCAGAAAACAAAAGGCTATGCAAAATTTGCATAGCCTTTCCGCTCATCCAGTGCGTAATAGAGCTAGATATCGACCCACTCCCCCCCGCTCCACTTGCGCACATGAAGGTTGAATTCTCCGTCATTAACCGTAACCGCCATGGCCCCGCCGGACTGACTCTGGAGATAGACCGTGCCTTTTTCACCCGTAATGCCGGTCAAGCAGGCAAACCGATTATCCGTAAATGATATGCCGTCTTTATGCTCGTTGGAACCCTTTATGGGACCACGACTGCCATAACCGAAACTGATTCCACCGGGAAGTGCCAATCTTCTGACAACGGACTCGTCGCCGGTTCCCCATTTGTCATCGTCCCCTTTGCCGGAAACGAGCGTGATCAAACTCCTGTCGGGATTGAACTCGATGGCGCATGGCTTGTCCTGGATGCTCAGCAGTTTTGCATCCCTGATGATATCCCTTATCTCACGGACCACCGACTTGAGCCGGAAATCGCCGTACAGACTGCTGAACGCCGGCACCGCAATGGCGCTCATGATACTGATGATGGCAACCACAAGGATGAGCTCAAGGAGCGTG
>NZ_JAUQXO010000047.1:0-32161 GCF_030834625.1 Geobacter sp. | reverse complement strand
ATCTCCGGCGTCAAGGTGGAACTCTTCACCTGCGCCAACGTGAAGGTCGCTGAAACCTTCACCAACGGCAACGGCCTCTACAGCTTCTCCGTAGCCCCGGGCGACTACTACGTCAAGTTCACCCTCCCCTCCGGCTACACCGATTTCAGCCCCATGGATCAGGGTGGCAACGACACAACCGACAGCGACGCCTTCCCGGTTTTCGGGCCTGACTACGGCAAAACCATCTGCACAACCCTGTCACCGGGGGAGAACGATCCCTCCTGGGACGCAGGAATGTACAAGGCGGCGCCCGATCTCATGATCAAGAAGTACACCAACGGTGAAGATGCCGACATGCCGACCGGTCCGAAGGTTCCCGTGGGCAGCACGGTGACGTGGACCTACGTGGTCACCAACACGGGCAACGTTGACCTTTCCAACGTTCTTGTCACCGACGACAAGCTCGGTACAATCTGCACCATCGCCACCCTGGCAGCCGGTACCTCCCAGACCTGCACGAAGACCGGGATCGCCATGGAAGGCCAGTATGCCAATACTGGTTGCGCCGAGGCAGGTTTCTGTTCGCAAGTTGGTTGCCTCAACATTACCAAGTGCGACCCGAGCCACTACTATGGTGTCAAGGCCAGCATCGACATCGAGAAGTACACGAATGGTGACGATGCCGACATGCCGACAGGTCCGAAGATCCCTGTGGGCGGCATGGTCGAGTGGAAGTACGTGGTCACCAACACCGGTAATGTGGAACTTACCGGCGTTGCGGTCACCGACAACAAGCTCGGCGCCATCACCTGTCCGAAAACCGTCCTGGCTCCCCTGGAGTCCATGACCTGCATCAAGACCGGCACTGCCGTAATGGGCCAATACGCCAACATGGGTACGGTTACCGGTCAGTACAACGGCACCACCGTGACTGATCAGGACCCGAGCCACTACTACGGTGTCAAGGCAAGTATCGACATTGAGAAGTACACCAACGGTGACGACGCCGACATACCCACCGGTCCGAAGGTTCCCGTGGGAGGCGTGGTCGAATGGAAGTACGTGGTCACCAACACCGGCAATGTTGATCTTGCCAGCGTTGTCGTCACCGACGACAAGCTCGGTACGATCTGCTCCTTCGTCACCCTGCCAGCCGGTGCTTCTCAAACCTGCACCAAGACCGGCACTGCCATGGAAGGGCAGTATGCCAACATGGGTACTGTCACCGGTCAATACAACGGCACCACCGTGACTGATCAGGACCCGAGCCACTACTACGGTGTCAAGTCAAGCATCGACGTGGAAAAATATGTCTCCAACGACGGCGGCAAAACTTGGCATGACGCTGACGATGCACCGGGGCTCTCCGTGCCGCTGTGCACCCAGAATCCCCCTCCTCCCCCTGCGCCCACCTGCGGTTCGTGCTACGGGGGCATCACCGAACTGACGCTTCTCTACAAGGGGTACAAGGAAGCCAAAGTAGTGGTCAAGGATGACGATGGTCGTCAGCTTTACTCCGGAACGGTTTATCCCAACAAAACTTTCACCTTCAAAGGGATGGATTCCTATGGGACGATGACGCAATACATCAAAATCTATAAAGGTGACTACTACAATACCATCTATACCGACTGCTCCAAACCCATCTATCCAGGCATGATCGTCGGAAGCTACACGGTGGTATCAGGGTACAGCAAGAAGGGAGGCTTACTCTGTGCGAAGACGTCCTCCTATTCGGACAAGGATGACGACCACTACGCCAGCGACCACAAGTGTTCGTCTTCCTGCTCAAGCTACAGTGGTTCGTCGTACTCCAGTAGTTCGTCATCCTACTCCAGTTCGTCATCTTATTCGAGTTGGTCCTCATTCTCCGAGTACACCAAAGACGATGACGATGACGATCACAGCTCGTACGACGAATCCGAGTACGACAAGGCATACTCCTCTTCATGCGGAACCATTCCGGTCTACCCATCCTGCAAGGTCCAGTTCAAGTATGTGGTCACGAACACCGGCAATACGGACCTGTCCTTCATTACCCTGATTGACGATGTGTATGGCAACCTCGCCGGAAAGTGCGCTACGCCCATTCCTTCAACACTTACCCCAGGCCAGGTATACACCTGCAAAATCGGTCCGTACCCTGCGGAAGCGGGTCAGCACACCAACACGGCCACAGTAACGGGCAAGTTTAATGGATTTGAAGTATCGGATTCCGACAAGGCTAATTACTTTGGCGGAAAACCAACGACTGGCTGTGTGAGGTCGCCCGGTTACTGGAAGAATCATCCTGAAGCATGGCCTGTCGAAACCATAGTAATTGGTGGCGTTACCTACACCAGGAGCGAGGCCATCAAAATCATGGAGAAGCCGGTTGCCGGAGACAAGACGTACACCATGTTTCCGGCTCTGGTGGCTGCCAAGCTAAATGTGCTTTCGGGGGCAGACGCAACATGCATTAGCGATGTCATTGCCGCGGCGGATAGCTGGATGGCCAAGTATCCCGTCGGCTCAGGCGTATGCGGAGATAGCGATGCCTGGAAGACAGGCGAGCCTCTCTACCTGAAGCTCGACAAGTACAACAACGGCTATCTCTGTGCTTCGTACTGCGGGGATCAGGTTCCCCCGCCAACGTCATATCCGAAGATCGATATCGAGAAGTACACCAACGGCTATGACGCTGACATGGCACCTGGCCCCTACATCTGGGTTGGTGATCCGGTGAAATGGACCTATGTGGTTAAAAACACCGGCAACACAGCCCTCTCCGGCATCATGGTGACCGACGACAAGGTTCCCACGATCAGCTGTCCGAAGTCATCCCTCATGTCGGGAGAGTCCATGACCTGTACAGCCTCCGGCACCGCTCAGTACGGCCAGTATGAGAACACTGGCTGTGTCGAAGGCTACACTTCGGGCAGTGTCAAGGTTTCCGACTGCGACTTGAGCCATTACTACGGGAAGAAACAGCAGACTCAAACGTCGTGTGGCACAGGAACGCCAGGGTACTGGAAGAATCATCCCGAGGCATGGCCCACCAGGTCAATCGTGATCGGCGGAATCACTTACAGCAAGGATCAAGCAATAACGATTATGTCCAAGTCCGTTTCCGGAGATAAGACCTATACGCTCTTCCCTGCTCTTGTGGCCGCCAAGTTGAATGTGATGTCTGGGAACAATGCAAGCTGCATTTCCAGCACCATTACCGCTGCCGATGCTTGGATGAAGAATTACAAGCCGGGCAGCGGCGTTACAGGTAGCAGTAATGCATGGAAGATGGCCGAGCCGTATTACTGGGCTCTCGACAACTACAACAACGGCCTCCTCTGCGCACCGCACCGTGATTCCTCAAGTAGCACGTGCGGCTCCAATGTCCCCTCGGAATGCTTCATATCGGAGAAGGACAGCTAACTGCAGCGACATCGGGTAAGTTAATGCAGAAAAAAAAGGGGGAGTCATCGTGCTCCCCCTTTTTTTCATCTATAAAGCGCCGATTGGAGACTTTCGTGGGAGACAACAGAATAATCGCGGCATTTGTCACCGGGTTGATGATCATGTCACTTGTTCTCCCGGCCGCCCGTGCCGATTATACCGTGAGAAATCGAGTCGTCACCAATCCGGCAGCAACTGGGCAGCTCTTGCCCTGGGGATCAGGGAGAATTGCCTCCTTCGGGGGGGTATGGGCATTTCTCTACCGGACGGGATCGTCTGGAGACTGGCTCTATACGTTTGACGGCTTCGGAAATGAATCCCACGTACCACTCCCTGACCCCTTCGACCTGAACGACCGTGCCAATGCAGAGTATGTCCTGACAAGCCCCACCGATCTCTGGATATGGTCAGGGGTATTGGGACGGGCGGCGCTTCGGCATTACCGGCTTTTGACTCCCGGTAACGGTCGATTGCCGGACAGGGCAGTGCAGGTTTCGATCACCACGGTTGGAGACTACGACACCCGTCCGGGCGCACTGCTGAGGCTCGCGAGCGGAGGACTCGTCGGGGTGTGGCACCAATTCACACTTTATCCAGACCACCGTCTGGAGACAGGCTTTCTCTACGTAAGTGCACAGGGGAATATACCGTCATACTACAAGTTCCAAGTCCCCGGAAAGGAGGGAACACCAGTTGCGGCGCGGTGGGCGCTCGCGCAGCATCCAACCGACGGAAGCATCTGGGCGTTTTTCAAGCGGGACAGCTATCACGAGATCAGTGCTCTGCATCTGACGGAGACTGTGAATGGGATCAAGCTTAACTGGATCAAAACTGATTTTATAGGCAGGAAAGATGGAATGCATGAACCGGAAGGTGAATATCCCTTCCTGACTGCTGTTGCCGATTCCGGTAGCAATACCATTGTTCTTGCCTACCAGAACAGTCGTTATGAGATCATGTATGTTACTGATGGAGATGGTAACTTTTTGAACGGCAGCTGTGGTCAAAGCCCCTCCCATCGGATGGAGCCCTACTTCTTCTCTAAGCGCTCATTGGTAAGTATTGTGCGGGTAACTGCAGACGGGAGAAAAACATTCCAGGATTTCGCGGGGTTTGTTGAGCGGACTCAGGAATTCGGACTGTCCATAACGGATCGGCTCTGGGTCCTCTACCGGCCGATCGATTGTGCAACAATGAACTATGAAATGCTTCAACGCCAGGGCGAGGTAATGCTGCGCTACCATAACGGGAAATGGAGCGAACCCCTTATACTTGGCAACCTTGGTACTGAGAAGGACTACTATGCGGCCTCACTGTTCTCTTCGCCGTATCAGCCCCACTTTCTGATGCGTCTCGACGATGGCCTGCTGCATCTCTTTGAAGCAAAGCCCAATCCGTGACTCATCATTATTGACTCACTACGCGCTCCAGCGGAATACGCAGGGAGCGGGCGCTCGGCGGGGTACTCCTCCCCACCCTAAACATGATAGCTGCAACACCACCCCTCGTCCCCACAATACTCTCAAGCTTTGCCCTGCCATCGCGAACAAGCTTCACATGGTCAGGCGACAGATGTTCCGTCTCACCGTCGGCAACCCTCTGCATGAGGAACGTAATGCCGGTCATGAGCTGGAAGCTGAGCCCAAGTCCCGTCGCCTCCAGCCAGACCCGTTCCATAATGCGGCCGGCATTCACGTAACTCAGGTCGGAGTTGTCCGGAATCACAACCGCTCCCAACGCACCTGCCGACATGGCCTGTTTTCTCGCATTACCGGCAATAATGCGAGACACGCCAAAAGACGCAAGGACCTTTACCAGCGGCCAGTTCTTGAGCATAGGAAACATTATTCGGTCGGGCGGCGCCAAATCGAGGGTCTTGATGTCAAGACCGTCCAACGTTACGCGGGCCTCCCGGTCATCCCAGCGGATGTGGTCGAAGAGAAACGCATGGAGATGCTGATTTTCAAATACCAGCCGATCGTTGAGAGCAATTATGTCAGCAACGGCAGCCTGCTCACTGCGAGGGCGGGTCAACACGACAGTGCCGGGCAGACCATCCCCGGCAGTGATCAGTGCACGTCGCTCGTCATCGGTGAGGGGTGCTCCGTCATACCTGCGCCGATTCGTACAGCGCAAAGGTATGGCTCTTACGAGCCGTCCAGCACCATCCGCACCTGGCAGAAGATCAACGGTTGCGACAAGATCGGGAGATGCTGTCTCTGGGAAAAATGCTATCTCTGCCCGATATCCCGCAGCACCAGCAGCAATGGTCAGGTTTTCGAGCAACGCCCCGTGGGCCACCAGGGATGCCCGTTGCCGATAGTTGAAGAGCGAGGTGTCCCGGTCAGGCAGGTTGAAGATGCGGATCTGCTCTCCCCGGACCTCGAACCGCCACGGCTGGCAGTTGTCACCGGAGGGAGCGCTGATGGCAGCTTCGAGCAACTCACGAAACCTCATGGTGTACCTCCCGATGAAGCAGCGGCAAGAACCTTTTTGAGAATTATCGCCTTTTTCAGCCGCTGTATGGGATTCTTTCCCCCCATGATTACCTTTCCCTTCCTGAATTTTCCCCGCATCATGTCGAACTGGAGATAGCAGGGCACAGGCCTTACCTCCCCCTTCCCTGTCAGAATCTTCACCGTTTCGGTGGCTATGAGAGAAGAAGCGAGGGTGCAGGCGGGGGAGACGGCGGGACCGGTTTTCTTGATAAAACTCACTTTCGACAGATCCATGTAATGTATGTGCCAGGGATTGGGTGCGAGCCCCGCGGCAAATGCCGCAATTTTTTCGTGGTAATCCATGCTGTCATCGACGCCGAAGTAATCGTCGAAACTCATCCCATCCGGGGCGAAGGTCTGAAGAGTGGCGCCAAAACCGAGAGGAGCCGCCGTCAGTGCATAGATCCCCTTAACCCTGCATCTATTGAAGAGAAGTCGTCGGATCTCGATCTCGAAGAAGTCGATGCCATCGACGAACACATCAACTCCATCGAGGAAGCTTTCGATATTCTCCGTGCTGACCCCCTCGGAGAATACGCGCACCTCGGCGGATGGGTTGATATCCTTGACCATTTCGGCAAGGACTTCCGCCTTGTTTCTGTTCATGGTGCTGTGGAGCGCACCGTATTGGCGGTTGATATTGACAGGCTCGAAGATATCGGGATCGGCGATGATAAATTTGCCGATGCCGAGGCGGGCCAAGGTCAGGAGATGAAGACCCCCTACCCCTCCCGCACCAGCCACCGCCACCCGTGAAGAAAGGAGCCGCTTCTGATCTTCTCTGGCAAGAATCCCTATGTTTCTTGAAAATTCTTCGTCGATGAGTTTCTCAGTTTCCATGGGACCGCTCCTTACCGCTCAATCCTCCGGGATGCCCACGGGCGATTCACCATTACCGTGTACGCGAGCTAAACCCTCCGTCACTATCTAACTTGTCGGCATGCCGCAGGAAACCTTTAACAGGCCGTTAAGGAATTATCACCTTATCATCCTGAAAGCCTCCAAGGAGGAGATCTGCGATGTCCCTTTCAAGACTTCCGGCAGGTGGATCAAACCGTTTTGCAACACGTTGAGACAAGGCGGGAGGACTGTACGGAATAGCCTGAAACTCTTGAGGGGCACTATCATGCCGGCGAGAAGATGGGGGAGCGTGCTCGATGGCGGGTGGAGGCGTGATTATCGGTGAAATCGCTTTGACATTCGGAGCATAGAGCCGCTGGGGGACAAACCATGCAGCCGGAGCACCGGACGTGGCCAGCTCAAGGGAAGCCACAGCGCCGTTGAGATCATTGACGGCGATCATGTACTCCTTGTACTCCCTGACGAGTTGGGTTTCCGCCTCAAGGACATCTACCAGCTTTACGGCTCCTTCGGCATATCTCTCTGCTGTCTGCCCGGCAAGATATTCAAAGACTTTCACCCTTTTTTCAAGGGCTTTGACGCTTTCTTCTTTCTCCCTCACATCCCGCCAGGCCCGTTCAGCATCGAGGGCAACGGTCTGTTCCTGCTTCTCCCGAGCGAACTGAAGCCGCTGTTTCTGAGCATTTTTCTGACGCACCTCGGCCGATGTCTTCCCCCACTCAAAAATCGTCCAGTCAAGACTGGCGCTCACCATCCAGAGGTCCGGCCGGGTAATATTAGTCTCTTTCTGGCGGAAATAATTCCCCTGGAGGGTCGCCTGGGGATAATAGGCGCTCTTTGCAATCGCGATATCCTCATCGGCTCCCCTGACGCGCGTCTGGGCGATCTTTAGATCTTTTCTGTTCTCGACTGCAAACTTCGTAACCTCTCGGAGGGGAGCCACGAGCGAAAGGCTCTGGGGTATTCCTGTCAGGGTTAGGCTATCACTTCCCGCATGCTTTATGAGTTGCCCAAGATTGCTTAGTGCCAGTTTTTCCCTGTTGTCGCTCCGAAAGACATCCAGTTCGGCCAGCGCAATGTCGGCATCCTGCCGGAGCACCTCGTCCTTCCGTACATACCCTTCGCGATAAAGCTCCTCAAGGACACGGAATCTTTCTTTTTTTGCTTCCAGTATCTTTTGTGCAACCTCCCGCTGGAGTTGGGCGGTCAATACGTCGTAATAGTTCTTCTTTACTTGGAAAACGAGGGCTTCACGTTCCCGTTCGAAGTGGAATAGCGCCTCGTCTTTAGCGGTTTCAGATTTCCTCAGAGTATGGGTGAGACGTCCGCCGGTGAACAAGGGTTGATCAAGAACAAGATTGAGAAAGAAAAAGTCCTGGTCATTGGTTGAAACGTCGACCTTCTCCGGGGGAGTATTTGTGCCAAAGAGCCCCTGATCAATGGTAAGCCGACCAGGCCGATCGATCAGTGAATAGGTGGCTTTCAGCTTTAACGAAGGGAAAAAACCGGCCTTTGATACGGCAACCTCTTCCGCAGAAGCGGCGGCGCCCATCTCGACCGATTTAAGCCCTGTATCTTCCTGAAGAGCCCAGTTGATGCACTCATCGAGCGTCAGGGGTTCGGCACCGGCTACCCGTCCCAACAGGAAAATCACAATAATGACGGAGACGATCCTGTTCATTTCCGAAACGTTACCGTTGCGGTCATGCCGTTTGTCAGGCCGGAAAAATCATCGAGCCTGATGTGTATCTTCTGGGTGTTGATGTCGAAGGATGCCATGGGGTCGAAGGTCTTCTGCTCCCGTTTCTGGACGTAGGGGAACACCTTGGTCACCCTCCCCTTGAATACCTTGCCGGGAAACGCATCACACGTGACTTCCACGGCATCACCCTCACGGACCTTGCCAACGTCGCTCTCCTCGAGTTCTGCTCGAACCCTCAACCTGTCGGGGTTAATGAGCTTAAGTACCGGCGTGCCCACGTCGACGGACTCCCCTTCTTTCTTGATTCGTTCAATGACAATGCCGTTAATGGGCGAGGTAATCGCATAGTCGCCCAGGAGGGCCCGGTAGTAATTAACTTCAGCCCCCGCCTGGGCGGCCTTGGCCCTGGCCTGGGCGATCTCTTCCTGCCGCTCTCCCCGCTGCATTTTCGTGAGGTTCGTCTTCGCTTCACTGAGCTCTTCAGCGGCAATCTTCATCCTCTCCTCGGCCCTGTTGCGCTCGATAAGGGTAGTCGCTTCTTTCTTGTGGAGCCGCTCCTGGCGCTCGAATTCATCCCTCGCCTGCCGGTATACCGTATCTGCGCGGCTGACTCGATTCTGGGCCATCTCACGATCTTCCGGCCGGTTGCCGGCAAGGAGTTCCTGCAAGCGGGCCTGGGCTTCCCCCCCCGCCGCCTCGGCCTGGGCAATTTTTGCCGCCACTTTTTCAGGATCAAGAAGAGCGACGGTTCCCCCTGCCTTTACGCGATCACCCTCGGCCACAATCAGCTTTCTGATGATCCCGGCGGTCTGGCTCCCGACCACGACCTCTTCTTCGCTTTCCACAACTCCCCTGGCATTGATGCCGCTGGCGGGAGCCCTGACGCCGCCCCCCCCTTTTCCGACCTCCTTCCTGAGCGCCATGGGTCCGACGATGGCAAGAACAAGGGCCAGGCAGGCGAGCAAGACTATGATCAGAATGCCGGTTCGAGAACTTTTCATGATGATCCCCGCATTTCCTTTATTATCCTTCCGTCCTCCATGACCATGGTGCGGTCGAAAATATCTTCGATCCGGTTGTCGTGGGTCGCTACGACCACGCACTTTTTCTGTTCAGTGGCAAGCGTGCGCAAAAGTTCCATTACATTGCGTCCATTCTCGTGATCGAGGTTGCCGGTGGGCTCGTCGGCCAGAATCAGGGGAGAATCGACGGACAGCGCTCGGGCTACGGCGACCCGTTGCCGCTGCCCTCCACTCATGTCACGGGGAAGAAAGTGCATGCGCTGACCGAGACCGACCGTCTCGAGAATGGCGATCGACTTTTCTTCCGCGGGCGTTCCGGTTATCCCCTTGAGCTTGAGCGCGAGCATGATGTTTTCATGGGCAGTCAGGGCTGGAAAAAGATTGAACCCCTGGAAGATGAACGAGATGTACCGTTTTCTGATGGTGGGGAGCTGCGCTTCGGTCATTCCGGTCACTTCGGTCCCGTAGATCCTGAGCGACCCACGGGTGGGGCGAAGGATGCAGCCGAGGATGGAGAGAAGTGTTGTCTTGCCGCTTCCCGACGGCCCGAAGAGCCCGACGATTTCACCCTCGTTCAGCTCGAGATCAACGCCTGCAACGGCGGAAACCTCGACGGTTCCCTCCCGGTAGATCTTCTCAAGTCCGCTGGTAACGATCGGCTTATCCATCCATTCAACCCCTGAAAAGAATCGCCGGATCGATCCGCTTGATCTTCCTGACGGAAACGAGTGCTGCTGAGAGACACATGAACAAGGTGAGCCCCAGAACAGCAAGGTTGACCCCCCCCTTGACCACCATGACCATTCCAGCAGCCTCATAAAATTTGACCGAGAAGAGAGTGATGACAAGACTCAGCAGATACCCGACAATGGCATTAATGAACGCCTGGGAAAATATGATTTTGTAGATTTCCACGTTTCCGGCGCCGAGGGCCTTGAGGGTGCCGAACTCCTTGATGTGCTCCATGGTGGAATTGTAGATTGTCTGCCCCACGATCAGCATACCGATAAGGAAGCTTATGAGGATAGTAAGCATGAAGGAGAAGCCAACACCCGTCTCGATGGTCCAGTATAGGCGGGTCTTTCTGCTGAATTCTTCTTTGGAATAGACATCAACACCTTTCAATTGACCCCTTAGTTGTTTGACAACATCATCAGTTGAAAAACCTGGGGCAACTTTAGCAACCACAAAAACTGTATTATCAGGCCCAATCCAGGCGACTAGCCCTTGAGCAATTTCATATGAAGTAAAAACCAACGGTGCAGTTGTGAATGATTTAGCTCCCTGGGAAATGCCAACAATTTGTAGCCTTTTGAACAGGATGTCGCGGTACTCACCGAGTTGAATGGAGCCAAGTCTTTTCCTTGCGGACTCATCTACAATTACAAAATTGCCATTCTTAACCTTTCTTGCATCTCCTTCTTTCATCTCCCATGGGGCGCCGACAAGAGTATCGGGATTATAACCGATTATTTCTATTTGTTCTGTTCCCCCTTCTTTTTGTTTAATAAGCCCAAAAGTAACAATGAGTTTTTCAGCCCATTCTATCCCTTTTGCAGATCTGACTTGATAATAAAAGTGCTCGGGGAAAGGCTGTGCAAAATCGAAGTTTTTACTATTCTTAGAAGTTACCCAAATATCACCCTGCGTGTTGTCGATAACCGCCGAAGATGTCTCCATCAGCCCCAGATAGATCCCAACTTGGGCAAAGATGAGGCCAACGGCGAAGACCACGCCAAGGAGGGTAATCAGCGAGCGAATCTTATCGTAGAGGAGGATCCTGATGGCGACGTAGAGCATGGTCCGATACTATCACATGGCCATGCGGCAAACAACGCTATCATTACCTGCGACAACCAGGTAAGTAGTCACTGCCGCCACCCCATCGGCACCCCCGCTCTGCTCGCCTCAACCTCCAGGGCTGCGAGCTGTGCCTGCAGTTCGGTGATCCGCGCCTCGTCACGATCTATCTTCTCCTTCTGCTCATTGTAACCTACCCTATCCTGGGTTCGCTGGTAAATGAGCCGTTTACGCCGAAGCTGGTTGAGGGCCTCTCTCTTCTCCGGAAGCCCATCCTGGAGTTTCTTGAGTTCGGTGCGAAGGACAGTGAATCGCGACCGCCACGCCTCTTCGGAAAGGCCGCCCGGAAGAGTCGGGCCTGCGCTCTTCTGGGGCTGCGACACCTGTTGTTGCTGAGGAGGGCTTCCCTGTGCTGGTAACGGCGGCGGTTCTGCAGACGGAATCTCTCGGACACGCTTCAGGTACTTGGCCGGTATCCGGTCAGGGTTATCGGTGAAATGGACAACTCCCTTATCATCAACCCAGCGATAGGTATCGGCCCACGCGGCAGCACTGAATCCTGCTGCTATTACCATGGCTACGATCAGTTGTTTCATCGATCTCGGGACCTCGGAATTCGCACCTCCGAATGAGGCGCTATCAGCCTAAATGTCGCGTTGCTGCTGGATATTTTGCGTTGACGACCATACTGGCGGCGTGTATAGTATCGCGTTTATAGACCGCCTACAAAACAACTTCACCATATGAGGAGCGCATCATGAATTTTCGCACTATCCCTGTCATTTGCCTGCTCTTACTGGCATGCGCACTGCCGGCAACGGCCAAGGATATCAAAGAGATCACCTTTAAGCTGCGGAATGCCGAACCGGTCGTGTTCAGCCATGACTATCACCTTGCCAAGTATAACAACAACTGCCGCATTTGCCATAACGCCCTTTTCAACCTGAAGCAACGGAAACGCTTCACCATGATCGAAATGGAGAAGGGTAAATCATGCGGCGCATGCCATACCGGCATAAAGGCCTTCAGCGTTGCCGACGAGGCGGAGTGCGTCCGCTGTCACAAGGGGAAACCCCGGCCGGTGGTCTTCAAGATGAAAGGTGCCACCGAGGCGGTTTTCAAGCATGAGGCCCATGTTCCCAAGCTGGGGGGCAAGTGCCGCACCTGCCACAGCAACCAGAACATCACCGGTGCCCGCAACGTAACCATGGCCCAGATGGAGAAGGGTAAATCCTGCGGTGTCTGTCACGACGGCAAAAAAGCATTCACCGTCGCCGGCAACTGCGGCAAGTGCCACAAGGGGATGGCGCCGCCGAAGACGGTCCCATTCAAGATCAAAGGGGTTGCCGACGCCACCTTCAGCCACGACTTCCACCTTGGCATGTATAAGTGTGCCGATTGCCACACGAAACTCTTCGCTTACAGGGCCGGGGCCAAACACTTCACTATGGCCGACATGGAGAAGGGGAAATCCTGCGGTGCCTGCCACAGCGGCAAAGACGCTTTCGCCACCACCGGCGACTGCGGCAAGTGCCACCCCGGTCTGAAGCCGGCCAAACTGACCTACAAGACGAGTCTCGGAGAGGCGTACTTCGACCACGAGTTCCATCTGGGGATGTTCAAGTGCGCAGACTGCCATACCAAGATCTTCAAGTACAAGAAGGGCGGCTCTGCCGCTACCATGGCCCAGATGGAAGAGGGAAAATCGTGCGGCGTATGCCACAACGGCACGGACGCCTTCGGCGTGAAGGACGACTGCATCAAGTGCCACAACATGAAGTAGTCGTACGTGCATATGCATAACAGGAAACGGCGGGGTTCATCAGACTCCGCCGTTTCCTGTTTCCACTCCTTGTTTTCGCCAAAACTGCAACTGTTCTCTCAGAAGGATCGGACAACCCGTAAACCTTCCACTATCCCTGCCGGTGTTGCCTCCACGACCACTACTCGTGTCCCGAGGGCCTTTTCCAGGTTATTCACCGACAGGTCGTCAAGGAACACCCCCTCGCCTTCCTTGAGCATCACATCGGGAATAAAAACCGCATCCCCCAGTTCCCGCCCCGTAAGCTCTTCAACAATGTCTTTACCCGCCACGAGGCCGGAGACCGTTACCGATTCTCCGAAGAGGCGATTCCTGACTGCCACGGGATTGAGGGTCGCCCCCATCCTGGTCGAAAGCTTTTCAAGAAACTCGGCCAGGTAGCGATAGGGAGATTCGCCGGTCACCACAGTTGCGGTCACGGGACGCCCCTTGCGTACTTTTTTGAGGACTCGTGCGGCCTCATCGAGAAAGAGCGGTATCATGCCGACGCCGTTCTCGATCTGGGGAAGGTCGCCGTAGGTTGCGAGGGGTGGGAAGGACAGCCCCGCCTTGATGTAGAATTCGTCAGCCAGGAAGAGAAACGGTGCGCCCAGTTCCCTTGCGAGCCGCTCCGCATCCGGCTGCCAGGCGCGGATGAATGCTTCGGCATGGAGGGCGGTGACCGGCTCCAGTGCGGGGAGTCCACGCCGGTGCTTCGTGAGCCCGACGGGGACGACGGCAAGGGATTCCACCCAGGGGTGGAGTCCGGCCAGGTCCCGGACGGTCCTCGCAAGCTCCTCGCCGTCGTTCAGGCCGGGGCAGAGGACAACCTGGGTATGCATGACGATGCGTGCCGCGGCCAGCTCCCGCATCACATCGAGGATTGGAAGGATGTCAGTGCGGCCGAGAAGCCTTTCCCTCAGGGTCGGGTTCGTGGCATGGACCGAAATATAGAGGGGAGAGAGCCGCTGATCGACAATCCGGTCCAGCTCCTCGCGCCCAATGTTGGAGAGGGTCACATAGTTCCCGTAGAGAAAGGAAAGCCGGTAATCCTCATCCTTCACGTACAGGGGACGCCGCAACCCCTTGGGGAGCTGATGGACGAAGCAGAAGACGCACTTGTTTCCGCACTGGCTCGGGGTCGGCGGGGCAAAGACAAGGCCAAGGGGCTCGTCGCCGTCGCGCTCGATCTCCGCCTCCCACCGCTCGCCGGAAGGCTTCAGGATCTCCAGGATGAGTTCTTCGTCATCGGCATGGAAGGTAAAATCGATGATGTCGCGGAGCCGCTGGCTGTTCATGGCTACAAGCCGGTCGCCGGGCTCGATTTCCAGCTCTTCGGCAATGCTCCCCGGCATAACATGATCGATAAGAAGCCCTTCCATCAGGTACCCCGGTAAAATGAAGTTGTGAGATACCACTCGGTGAAGTGGCGGAGAAAAACCTTCAGCACGGCCGCCACAGGAACCGCCAAGAGCAAGCCGAAAATGCCAAACCACTGCCCCCCAATGAAGAGGGCAATTATAGCCACCACCGGATGGAGCCCCACCCTGTTGCCGACAATGGCCGGGGTGATTACCGCCCCCTCGATGGCCTGCACGATGAGGAACCAGCCGAGACAGAGGAGCGGATGGAGCAGGTCGTGGAACTTGAGAAATGCCATGACCATGGAAACCACGATCCCGAAGATGGTCCCCACATAGGGAATGATGAAGAGGATACCCGACAGGCTCCCGATCACTATTGCCAAGTCGATGTCGATGAGGGAAAGACCGATACTGTAGAGCACCGCCAGGATGGCACAAACCGAGAGTTGACCCCGTACGAAGGCGGCGAGGACACCGTCTATTTCGCTGCCAAGGCCGGTTACCCATTCACGGGAACGCTCGGGAACCAGCTTCAGAAGCCCCTCCTTGAAGTGGGGCAGATCGGCCAGGAAGTAGTAGAGGTAGACCGGCGTGATGAAATAACCGATCACGGTCAGGATGAACCCCAGGGTCGACGAGAAGGCGGTCTTCACAAAGGCGTAGGCCTCACGGACAATGTCGAAAGAGATACCGCGCAGTTCGTTCAGTATCCGGTCGACTTGCCGATAGAGCTTTTCAGAGGTTTCGATCTCCAGATACACCTTCACCTTCTCGGGAATGAGCCCATAGAGCCGGTTGGCATAGTCAGGCAGGTTGATCTGCACCGCCGCCAGTTCGTCCTGAATGGAGCCCCCGAAGAAGGCGAATACCCCCACGCACCCGATAACGATGCCGGCCATGACCAGCAGGATCGCCACGACCCGCGGCACCCGCTTACCCTCCAACCACGACACGACCGGATTAAGCACATAGGCGAGAATCAGGGCCAGAAGCACCGGCAGAAAAATGGAACTGAGCGACCAGGCAAAGAAGAGCACTGCCAGGACGAGAGCCCCGAGAATGATGTATGGATAGTTTTCTTTCAGATAGGTGGCCACAAAGAATAATGCCGGCAAGACAAAACCGGCCCTCCCCCGGAAATGGGGTAAGGGCCGGAACTGCCCCGGTGGACTGGAGTTACTGGTGCAGTTTAAAGTTGCCGTCGACGGACGTGATGGACGATATGGCGTGCTTGTAAATCAGCATGTCGCCCTGGATCTCCATGAGAACCGAGAAGTTGTCGAATGATTTGATATACCCCTCAAGCTTCTCGCCCGACATGAGCCGAACGGCAACCTTGATCCGCTCCTTCCGCGACTGGTTGAGGTATTGATCCTGGATATTGAATGGTGCTTTAGCCATGGGCCGCTCCTTTAATGATAAAATCCCATTACAGTACTGAAGATACTATCAAACTTCCCCGGATATTCAACCCAGATATTTTCAGAATCCCGGCGAAACCACGTCATCTGGCGTTTCGCGTACTGACGCGTGTTCCGTTTGATGAGTCGGACCGCCTCCTCAAGGGGGTATTCCCCGGCCAGATGGGCGCATATCTCCTTGTAGCCTATGGAGCCCATGGCCTTAAGGCTTGCGGGATACCCGGCAGCCAAAAGACCGCTCACCTCCTCCACAAGACCCTCGGCGATCATCCGGTCGACCCGCTCATCCACCCGTTGATAGAGAATCTCCCGCTCCACGTGAATGCCGAGTTTGAGGCAACAGTAGCGCTCGTCGGTAAAGCGGTGCTCCTCCTGAAAGGCCGACAGGGGACGGCCCGTCAGGAGAAAGACCTCCAGTGCCCGCACGATCCGGACCTCGTCGTTGGGATGAAGCCGGGTCGCGGCAACGGGATCAACCTCGGCGAGGCGCCGGTGCAGCGCCTCCAACCCTTCCCTATCCGCCTGCGCTTCCAGTTCACGACGGATATCATCATCCCCTCCGGGTGAATCCACGAGCCCCCGGGTAAGTATCCGGATATAGAGGCCGGTTCCCCCCACGAGAAAGACCCGCTTCCCCCGTCGGTCAATCTCCTCAATCACGCGGGAAGCGTGCTCACGAAAGTCGGCTGCGGTAAAATTCACGTCGGGATCGACAATATCGTAGAGATGGTGGGGGACCCGCTCTCGCTCCTCAAGGGATGGCTTCGCGGTGCCGATGTCCATGCCGCGGTAAACCTGCATGGAGTCGGCATTGACGATCTCGCCATTCAACCGCTCGGCAAGCTGCATCGCCAGATCTGACTTTCCCGAGGCCGTGGACCCCTGGACGATGACAAGTTTGATCTTATCGGTTTTCTCCGCAACCCGCGCCCTCACCGCTTGAACATCCGCTCCACCTCCGGAAGGGACAGCCGTTGGAGGACGGGCCGGCCGTGGGGGCAGTTTGTGGAAAAGTCAGTGGTGTCCATCTGGGCGAACAGGGCCTCGATCTGGCCGGAGGTCAGGGGGTGCTCACCCCGCACAACGCTGTGACAGGCGATGCGAGTGAGGATCTCTTCCACCGCGTCGGCCACGGAACGGTTCGCACCGACCGCCTGAAACTCCTCCAGGGTATCCCGCAGGATGCGGAGGTAGTCTTTCCCGGCAAGAATCCGTGGCACCCCCTTGACGACCCAGGTGGTGCCGCCGAACTCCTCCAGATCGAACCCCATGCGGCGCAGCTCTTCCTGGTGCTCATTCAACTCCGCCGCCTCCCGGTGGGAAAGCTCCAGGGTATCGGGAAAGAGAAGCCCCTGCCCCTCCACCCCGCCAGCGGCGAACTGGGCCTTGAGGCGCTCGAAGGCTACCCGCTCGTGGGCCGCGTGCTGGTCGATGATGACAAGATCGCTTTCGTCCTGGCAGAGAATGTAGGAGGCATGGAACTGGCCGATGATCGCGAGCCGCGAGAAGTAGCCGCGATCCACGGGTCGGGCGGGTTCCTCAGCAGTGATGGTCGGCATTGAAACGACAGCAGGCTGCGGCTGAAAGAAAGGCCTGATCGGCGCCGGCGCGGGACGGTAGTTCACAAGAAGTTCCCGCACCTCGGCGACCCGCTCCGAACTCACCGTCGGCTCGCGGCGCTGTGGAGTGGCAGCAACGGTCGGTACCGACGGGGCCTGGCGCAGCCAGGGGGTCGGGCGGAGGGCCTCCTCGATCACCCCCTGGATAATGTCGTGAACGATCCCCTGCTGGCGGAAGCGGACCTCGTGCTTGGTGGGGTGCACGTTCACATCCACCTCCCCTGCCGGAACCTCGACAAAGAGGACCACCACCGGGTAGCGCCCCCGCTCCAGGAAGTTGCGGTAGGCCTGGAAAATGGCGTGCTGCACCACCCGGTCGCGGATGAAACGGCCGTTGATGAAGGTGTAAAGGTGCCCGGCGGCGGAGCGGCTCACGTCGGGACGGGCCACAAGCCCACGCACCGTCACCCCCTCCACGACTGCATCAAGGGGATACAGGGCACCGGCAATGGAGCGTCCCAGGAGAGCTGCCACCCGCTCCTCCATGGTGCCGTTCAGGGCCCGGAAGACCGTCTTGCCGTCGTTCAGGTACGTGAAACGCACCTGGGGTCGGGATATGGCGAGGCGGGTGAGAAGATCCCCCACATGTCCGGCTTCGGTCTCGGCGCTCTTCATGAACTTGAGCCGGGCCGGCGTGTTGAAGAAGAGGTTCCGCACGGTGATGACCGTACCTTCGGCCATGCCGCATGCTTTCACTTCCTTGATCCGTCCCCCCTCCGCATAGATCTCCGTCCCCTCGATGGCTCCCGGCTGGCGGGTGGCAAGGGTGAAACGGGAGACGGAGGCGATGGAGGGGAGCGCCTCCCCGCGAAAACCGAGGGTGCTGAGGGCAAAGAGATCGTCGTCAGAGGAGATCTTGCTGGTGGCATGGCGCTCAAGGGACAGGAGTGCGTCTTCCCGGGACATGCCGCTCCCGTCGTCGGTCACCCGGATAAGGCGCCTCCCCCCTGCCTCAATCTCCACGATGATGTCGCGGCAACCGGCGTCCAGGGAGTTCTCCACCAGCTCCTTCACCACCGAGGCGGGGCGCTCCACCACCTCGCCGGCGGCTATCTTGTTGGTCAGGTTTTCAGGAAGGATTCTGATGCGGGTCAACACGGTCTCCCTCTCCCCCTCAGGCGAGCTTCTTCCGGATGGAATCAACCACATGGGCGGCATCGTTGATGGCGGTGTAGATGAGGTTCGGATGCTTCTCCTCCTGGATGCTGCCGCCGCAAATCTTCATGAACGAAGGGGAAATGGCCCCTCCGATGACGTAGACCCCCTTGCGGGTCGATTCGTATTCGGCTGTGAGGAGAATAAGCCGATCCCCTTCCTTGGCCACAGTGCAGACCCCCTCGGCGCAGGCGATAGTCTGGACGCCGATCTTGTCGAAGATGGGGAGCGGCCCCTGGTAGCCGATACAGGCGATGACGCTCTTCATGGGGAAGCTCATGGCGTGATAGATCTCGATCCCGTCCGGCTGGCGAAACTCGTTGATCCTGATGACGAGACGGTCGACCCCCTCCTCGTCCACCTCGCCGATGCGGGGTATAGCGCCAGGCAGGAGGCGGATATTGCCGCCCAGAAGGATCTCCTCGCCGAGGCGCTGTGCGGTCTCCTTGTTCACGTCGAATTTCTCGGCCACGTGGGACCAGTAGACCGGCTGGGTGTCCTGGGCCTCCCGCTTCGCCTTGAGGATGGAGATGATGACGTCGGCGGCCGTGTTTCCGCCGCCGATGACAAGCGTCCGCACCCCCACGTACTTCCGCGGATCGTCGAGGGAGGTGGCGACCATCTTTGCGTCGCCATAGACCGTCAGCTCCCGGGGGATGTTGCTGCCGAAGGCGAGGACCACCTTGCGCGCATTGAAGTCCCCCTTTGAGGTTCGTACAACCAGATGGTCGCGCGTATCCTTGATATCCTCGAAGGACACCTCGGTCTGGACGTTCAGGTTCTCATGCTGGACGAAATGCTGCACGTACTGGATGTACTTCTCCACGGCCACCGGCTTGTCGGGGGGGCGCAGTTCCTCCACCAGGAACGGCTCCGGGTTATCCTTGGGCTTCGAGGGGTAGACATTCTTTCCCTCAGGGTAGGTGCTGGCAATCCCCTGGAAGACCGTCTTTCCCTGCTCAAGCATGATATACGAAAGGCCACTGCGGTGGCAGAGGTAGGCTGCAGCCACCCCTGCCGGCCCGGCACCGACGATAACCACATCGAAACTTTCCATGATGACCTCCTTTTTTCATGAATTGTCCCAGCATAGCACAAAAAGAAAAAACCCGGAGCACTTCTCTCCGGGTCATCTTTGTCTCTTCGCGATTTATTCACAGCCCCATAAGCGGCGCTGAACTGAGAGTACTGCTCATTCCCCCTGGTCGGCAGCCTGGGCGTTGCAGCGATCAACCACATCCCTGAGCCAGGCGATCTCATCGGGCAGAAACTGCTTGGAGTACTCGGTCCCCACATTCAGCGCCCAGTGCAGCGGCGGCATGGTGGTTGACGCCAGCACATGGCCCGGCACCTCCACGCAGCGGCTCTCGGACTGGGTCCAGGCCTGCAGGCGCTCCCGGCTATCGAAGAGCATCAGGTAGTCATTCCCCTCCGCCTCAATGACCAGCGGCAACACCTGCCCCTCCTGCGGGGTGTCAACCTCCCCCTCAAGGGCCTTCTCATCCAGAATCGGGACGTAAAAAGTGGAGTTGAGAAAGAGATCGTAAAACTTCGACTGGTTCTTGGCGTCGCTCATATCCTGACGAAAGGTAACCAGCGCCTCATCAAGTTGGGTCATTTCGGGCGTTCCTTTCGTATGCACTACCACCGCTTGGTGATCTCGATGAGGTGATAACCGAACTGCGTCCTGACCGGACCAAGAACCTTGTTGATCTCGCCGGAAAAGACAACCTCGTCAAACTCCTTGACCATCTGGCCCGGGACAAAAGCGCCAAGATCGCCTCCCTGCATGCGCGAAGGGCAGGAAGAATTTTTTCTGGCAACCTCGGCAAAATCAGTTCCGGCTTCGATCTCAGCTTTGAGTTTCAGGCATTCGGCTTCGGTGGCCACGAGGATGTGGCGGGCGGTTGCGGTAGGCATGGCGACTCCTTGAATTGTGGTGATGAATGGGTTACGTCAGATTATTCCCCTGCGAGTCCAGAACCATCGTTACAAAACGACGTGGATTTGTGCGGAAGACTATAGCAAGCTACCCGCTCTAAATCCACTGAAAGAATGGGTTGTCGTGGAAACAGGACACGCTCTGAAAACCTTTGGTGGTGTACCGCTTGCAGAACCATGCACGTTGCAGATCATGTGGTAAAGTTAACGGGAATAATTCTCGTCGCTTAGATGGTGACTGCATGAATTACGGTCGTTATCAGATTGTGAGAGACTTAAAGTCGGTCTGGGGGAATATGAGGTTCGGCTTTCCCGTTCAGGTTACAGTGAAAGCACGATCAGAATCGAAAAAATGACCGACTATCCACTTACACAAAAACTGGAACCTCTCAAATAGCGAGCATTCAGCATGATCAAACTGATTTCTGCCTCTGCAACCGATGTTGGGCTGAGACGCACAAACAACGAGGATGCCTGCCTCGCCATACCCGAAGAGAGGCTGTTTGCGCTTTCGGACGGCATGGGTGGAGCTGCGGCGGGGGAGATCGCAAGCGGTTATTTCATTGATACCGTAAGGGAAGTTTTTAGCGGCCAGAACCGTTCGTCCGAAGAAAAGGTCTGCGCCTTGGTCCAGGAAGCGTTCAGGCTATCGAATCAGCGAATAATCAGTCATGCAGCAGAGCACCCGCAGGACGAGGGGATGGGATGCACCGGGGAACTTCTGACATTCTGCTCTAACCGGTACATTATCGGCCATGTGGGAGACAGCAGGATATACCTCTTCAGGGAGGGGAAACTGAGACAGATCACCAAAGACCATTCACTGGTACAACTTCAAGTGGACCAAGGGATAATCTCTGCCGAAGAGGCGAAACAGCATCCGATGAAGAACATCATTCTCAGGGCATTGGGGAGTGTTCCCTCTCTTTCGCTCGACATTATCAAGGGGAGTGTGCTTCATCACGATATCTTCCTCCTCTGCTCCGACGGACTCAGCGACATGGTTGTCGACGCGGTAATCCAGAATACCCTCGCGACAACGCATTCCTTGGAGTACAAGGTGCAGAACCTCATCGAGTCAGCCAACTCGGTAGGCGGCAGGGACAACATCACAGTGGTTCTTTGCGAGGTAGAGGCCACATGATATGCGTACAAATTTGTCAATTATATCTCCTAATGCAGCATCGCCAGCCTGGCAGAAATAACGAAGGGAGGGGCAGCAAATCGTTATTTCTGTCGATGCAAACCTGCCACGGAGGCCTCCCTAGAATTTCAACGTCGCAATGAACACCTTGTCGAAATCCGTGGCGGCAGCGAGCTCCACCACCTCAACGGCATCGGCGAGGATCTCCATCTCCCGTCGACTCTCCCGGTCGAGGAGGAACGCCTCGCCGCCGGTCTTGGAGGTGTTGCCGACGAAGTCAATCTTTCCGCTGAACTCCGACGGAAGGAGGCCAAGGGCGGTGAGACTCTCGGCGCGCAGGTGGTAGCCGAAGGATCCGGCGATGAGAACCCTATCCACATCTCCTGCCCCGATGCCGAGATGTCGCAGCAGGAGCTCAATGCCAGCCCTAATCGCCCCTTTGGCAAGCTGGACCTGGCGGATGTCCTGCTGGGTAAGAGAAACCTTCTCCGTAAGTCTGAAGGTTGGTTTTCCATCCCGCTTGACAAGCCGTTCCCGGAGATGAGCCGGAATTCCCGCTGCATCGGCAGCGACAAAGCGGCCGTTGGGGCCTATGACGCCTGCGGTCACCAGTTCCGCCACGATGTCGATGAGTCCGCTGCCGCAGATGCCGGTCGCCACGCCACCGCCGATGACACCGATCTCCACCTCTCCATCCCACCGCACATAGAACCGTTCGATGGCCCCCTCCCCCGCCCGCATGCCACAAGTAATGTTCATCCCCTCGAAGGCGGGGCCGGCGGCGGTGGAGGTGGCCCAGAGCGTACCGTCCTTGACGATGGCCATTTCGCCGTTGGTGCCGATGTCAACCAGCAGCGTCGTCCCCGGTTTCTCGTGGAGCCGGGTGGCAAGGATGCCGGCGGTGATATCAGCCCCCACGTAGGCGGAGATGACCGGCGGCAGGTAGACCATGCCGACAGGAGCGATGGCGATCCCCGTTTCCGCTACACTCCGGTGGCAGCCGCCGCGAAGCTCCACGGTGTACGGGTACTTGCCGAGGGGTGCCGGATCGACCCCGCAGGCCAGATAGAGCATGGTGGTATTGCCGGAAAAGACCGCCTCGTAAATCCGCTCCGGCTCCACGCCGGCCTTACCGGCCACGTCAACGGCGAGGCGGTTGATCTCGGCGACGACGCTCTGCCTCATCTCGTCGAGCCCCCGGTGGGTGGAAGCGAAGCGGATACGGGAGAGAATGTCCTGGGCATGGAGGCTCTGGGGATTGAGGGCCGACGCGGTGGCGAGCTCCCGTCCGTCCGCCAGATCAATGAGGGCGGCCACGAGGGTGGTGGTGCCGATATCGACCACCAGGCCGAAACGCTCGTCAGTCGTATCCCCCTGTTCAACGGCGAGGAGTTTGTCGCCCGCCACGACAGAGGTCTCGTTGCAGACAGGATCGTAGCGCTTGACCACGAAGGGGCGAAGCGTCACATCCCCCCGAACGCCGTGGGCGGCGATCTTGAGCCCCTCCTCTTTCCGCTCGGGGACCGTCACCGTCAGGTCGGCGACAATCTCCCCATGGCAGGCGAGGACGGCGGATACCCCCTCCCCTGCCCCAAAGGGGCCGGAGCCCCCCGGAAGCCGGAGCGAGGCGAGATTCTCCTCCGTCACAAGGACCCGACACTTGCCGCAGGTGCCGGCACCGTTGCAGGGGGCCTCGATGGTCACTCCTGCCATTCGGCCGGCTTCGAGGAGAGTGGTGCCGGAAGGGACAATGATCGAGCGGTCGTCGGGAAGGAAGCGGACAGTCGGCATCTCAGCGCCTCTCCTTTACCGCGCCGGTCATGGCGTTAATGGCAGCAAGGCTGCTCGACGTGCTCAGGCCGCAGGCCGGGGAGATGATGTCGACGCCGTCCTGCACGAGCCGCTCGGTGGTGTGGGCAACCTTGTCCGGGTCGCCGTCCTCCAGAAGGTAGGTGCTCACGTTCCCCATGGTGGTGATGCTCGGATACTCTTCTTTGAGGAGCCGCAGGTTCACCATGGCGTCGGTGCTGATGGCGTCGGCACGCAGTTTCGGGATGAGGGGCTTCACCGCCTTCAGGTCGCCGCAGATGTGGAGGATCACCGGCACGCCGGCGTCGTGGATACCGTTGATCACCCGGTTCAGGTATTCCACGGCGTACTCCTCGAAGGCCAGGGGGCCGAGGATCTCGCCGGTTGCGGTGGGGTCGCCGATGCAGATGGCGGTGGCCCCTCCATCCACCAGGAGCCGGGCGTAGGCGATGAGGAAATCGGAAACGTAGGTGAGCACCCGGTGGGAGTTTTCCCGGTCCTTGCGGAGCTCGCGCAGAAACTGCATCGGGTCGATGATGGAGGCGGCGGTGCTGATCGGTCCGGTGAGGCTGCCGATGACCGGCACGTCGGAGTGGGCCTTCGCCAGTTGGCGCCCTGCCTCGGCCACTTCCAGAATGCGGCCTTCGTCAAGCATCTGCCTGATGTCGCGGTAGACCACCGCGCCCACGGAGGGGAAGACCTCCTGCCTGATCTTCGGTTCGCATTCCAGGGTGCCGAAGTCGATCTCGCTCCCGAGCACCTCCGCCTCGACGGTCATGCAGAAGGGGATGCCGAAGTTCTCGAAGCCGGTCTGCTCCTGCACGTCCCGGGAGAGGCCGGCCATGAGATCCGCTTCGAAGTGGGCCTCAGGCAAGGTGCGGCCGGTATGGGTCATGACGTCGACGATGGCGGCGTTCATCATTCCACCGGTGCAGATGACCGGGGGACGGTCGACTTTCTTGTTGTGCAGTACGTTCAAAAGCCGCTCTTTCGGGCTCAGGCTCATGTATAAATCCTTTCCTTATATGCCGGGAAACACCCCCCTGCTCGCCTTGCTCGCTTCCCCCCTACAAAGTAGGGGGGATTGAGGGGGGTCCTGAAATTATGCCAGGTTTACCGGCCACCCAACCTCCCGCACGGTGTCGAGCATGGCGCGGATGTTGGCAAACGGCGTCTCCGTCGGCAGGCTGCACCCGGAGGCGACGATGTACCCCTTGGGATTGTCATGGGCCTGGCGGATACAGTCCAGAGTGGCCCGCCACACGTCCTCCGGCGTCCCCTGGAGCATGACGGCCGATGGGTGGACGTTCCCCATGAGCCGGACCCGATGCCCCACCTCCCGCTTGGCGTCGAGGAGGCTCGCGTCGTTGTCGATGCTGATGCAGTCGGCCCCGGCATCGGCCATGGCCTCCCAGATCTTTGCCGTCTTGCCGCAGATATGGAGCGTCACGCTCTTTTCCCGGCCGTGAATGACGTCAATGAGCCGCTTCAGGTACGGATAGGAGAACTCCCGGAACTGCCGCGGGCTGATGACCGTGGACGACGACATGGCGTCGGTGAGGCTCGGGGTGGCGCCGGCGCCGATGATCGCCTCGACGTAACGGATGCCGGTCTCCAGCGACAACTCGCAGAGCCGGTGGACCGTCTCCGGCTCCCTGAGCATCAGCCGCGCCAGGGTCTCGGCCCCCACGAGGAACGAGGCGTTGGTGAAGGGGCAGGTGACCGCGCCGGTGACCGGCACCTCCGTTCCCACGGCATCGACGGCGATCCGCATCGCCTCCAGGTGATGGGGAAGGTTCCCGTCCCGGTGCGGGTCGGCAGGCTGCAATCGGTCAATCGCCGTCGGGGCGGCGATGGCCGGCGCCGCCAGGTAGGCGGTTTCGTCCGCCGGATAGTGGACCGTGGCTCCCATGGACTCGGCCTGGGTGTAGAGGTCGGTGAAGACACGGATGGTGTCGTAGCCGAAGAGGCGGTAGGCGGCCACCTGGGCCTCGGCGATGAGCTGGCCGTTGCCGCGGAAATCCCCCACCCGGGCGCCAATCACCCGCGCCGCCGTGTTGCCGACGATGGGGACGCACGGCAGGCGGTCGATGGGCTCACCCTTGGCGTAGGCCGCCAGCCGCTGCAGCGGCGTCATGGCATCAGCGGCCATCAGGCAGCCACCGCCTCGGCCGCGGTCAGGCGCCGGGCGAGCCGGACCGCATCGGCCGCGTTGACCGCGTACCCGTCGGCGCCGATCCGGTCGGCAAACCCCTGGGAGATGGGACCGCCGCCGACGATAACCTTGAAGCTGTCCCGGATACCCTGGTCATTCAGCTGACGCACCACCTCCCCCATGCCGTCCATGGTGGTGGTCATGAGGGTGGAGAGGGCGATGATGTCGGCATCGATCTCCCGGGCCGTATCGACGAAGCGGGCCGGCGGGATGTCCCGCCCCAGGTCGGTCACGTCGAAACCGGAGGTCTCCAGCATGATCCTCACCAGATTCTTGCCGATGTCGTGGGTGTCCCCCTGGATGACGCCGATCACCACCCGCCGCTTCTCCGCCACCGCATCCTGGCGGATGTGGGGCTTCAGGACGTCCATCCCGGCGTACATGGCGTCGGAGCACATGAGGAGCTCGGGGATGAAATACTCCTCTTCGTCGAACAGCTCCCCTGCCCGCTCCATGCCGGCCGACAGCCCCTTCTCGATCGCCTCGTAGGCGTCGATCTTCGCGGCGACCACGGCCTCGGCAGTGGCGACCGCCCTGTCCTCGTCCATATCGACGACCGCGGCGGCCAGTTCCTTGAACAGTTTTTCCTTCACTTCAGACATCACACAACCTCCCGTTTTTGTAGGGGCGCGGTTGCCGCGCCCTGGGCGGGGGAACCCGCCCCTACAGGTTACCGATTCACCACAATAGCCCCGATGAGATCCTCAGCCAGCCGCAGGCCCCCCCGGAAGCCGGTATACCCCCGGTCCAGGACCGCGCGGTTGGCCACCGGAAACGACACCGACAGATGGGGCGCGCCGAGCTGGATTGCCAGTTCCCGCTCCAGGGAACTCCCCACCACGAAGGCCGGACTGAAGGCGTTGTGGTACTTCTCCCCCTTGGTGCGGGGCCAATGCCGGTTCAGATGCCCCAGTACCTCGCTGGCATCGGTCTCGAACACGAGATTCGTCCGGTAGCCCGAGGAGAGATTCGCTACCCGCCCGGCAAGGGCCTCCCGCTCCTCATCCTTCAGCTGGTCGGTGCAGACAGTCAGCTCCGGCAGCCACCCGAGATCGTCGGCCAGGAAGCGGGTCAGGGCCACGGCGTAGTTGCCGTCCCCCACCACCACGGTGTAGCGCTGGAGGTCCAGGTCGTTCCAGCAGTCGGTGAGAGGTTCGAGGATCTGGTAGTAATGCCGCTTCTCCCGAGCGATGACCGCTTCCACCCGGTCGCTTTCGAGGTTGAGGGCATTTCCGACGGCCCGGAGAAACTCCCCGGAGGCCGAAGGACCGATGGGGAGCGGCAGGGTCAGGTACGGGGTGCCGTGGCGATCCTCGAACTGCCTGGCTGCCTCTTGGCCATAGATGTCGGAGACCACGACGTTCAACTCCGCCTCGCCGGCCCGGCGGATGTTTTCCAAGGTGTCGGTCGGGGTGAAGAAGGCGTTGACCTCCAGACCAAGGAGCTCCAGCAGGTGCCGCGCCCCTTCCAGGTTCCCCCGCCAGAAGGGGTCCATGTACGGGACAACACCCCAGAGGTTCACCTTCCCCTTCACCTTCGGCAGATCCCGCTCCAGGTAGTCCTTCACCAGGGCCTGGAGCACCAGGTCGTACCCCCAGTAGGAGTTGCCGCGAAAGCCGCCGGTGATGGCTCCGATGATGGGCGCCCCCTCATCGCGGAAGTCGTTCACCACGGCGAAGATGTCGTCGCCGATCATCTCCGGGACGCAGCCGGTAAGCACTACGTAGAGCCCTCCATCGATGACCTCAAGGGTATTCTTGATCTGCTCGCGCAGTCGCTCCTCGCCGCCGAAGACCACCTCGTTCTCCTGCATGTTGGAGCTGGGGACCGTGAGGGAGCCGCAGTAGCCCCCCACCTGGAGGCCGCTGCCGCCGTTCTGGGTCCAGGCGAAGTTGCCGGCGCACCCCGAGGCGGCATGGAGGATGGGGATTCCCCCCGGCAGGGCGGTGACGGTGGCCGCCGCGCCGCCAAGGGAGCAGAGGAACCTCGGCCGCTCGATAAAATGCTCACTCATTTGCAGCCCTCCCGCGGGTGTTGAGGTAGGAAAACGGCTCGGCACCGTACCAGCTCTCCGTGTAGGGGAGCCGGAGATTCGCCGCCAGGTTCCGGTTGTAGGCCGGGTTTTTCAACTGACGGTGGAGCCGGCGGGCGATCTCGTAGACCCCGCGGTAGCCGATGTAGGCCAGGCCGGTGTTGTAGATGACGTGGCTCGGAATCCCCAGTTTCGAGGCGGTCATATTGCCGTTGGCGTGCCCCAGGAAAAGGTCCGGCTTGAGCCTTTTGAGCAGGTTCGCCTCCTCGAAGGGCTGCACGTTGGCGATGTCCACCACGTAGTCGGTCTTGGCCTCCTTTGCCAGCTTGCCGTATTCCTCGTTGGCGAACTCGTCATGGTGGAAGGAGCGGATTCCCACCACCTCGAAGCCGATCTCCTGGAGGAGGTTGGCTGTGGCCAGGGCCCGGAACTCGCCGGCGCTGACGAAAGCCTTCTTCCCCTCGAACAGGGGGCGGAACTCCTGGAGCGCTTCCTTCAGCTCCGCCTCCTCGACGGCAATCAGCCGCTCCACCTGCTCCTCCGCCCCGAAGACGGCGGCAATGTCCCGCAGCCAGAGGCTCGTGTTGGCGATCCCGACCGGCATGTGCCTGATGATGGACGGGACGCCGAACCGCTCCTGCAAATAGCCGAGGAAATAGTCGTCATGGGTCGGGCAGGTGCTGATGGAGAGCGCCGCCCGGGTGGCCTTCACGAAGGAATCGGGATGGGAGAAGACCGGGAAGACATTCACCTCCAGGCCGAGCCCCGAGAGGAGCCGCTCCAGTTCCTGCTCGTCGATCCGCCCCATGGAAGAGACGTTCATGAGGTTCACGGTCCGGGCCTCCCGCTCCTGCTCCCGCAGCACAGCCAGCGCGTCCTCGGGTTTGGGATCGGTCACGCCCCGCTCCTCCAGGAGGTTGCGGCCGATGGTGTGGTAGACCGCATCGTAGGCGGTGGCCCAGATATTGGTCTTGAATCCCTCGCAGTGGACCGGCAGCAGCTTTGCGCTCACCTGGGGCTGGAGCTTCTGGGCCACGCCGTCGATGTCGTCGCCGATGATCCCCGGCACGCAGCCGGCCACGATGGTGATGGTGGCCGGGCGGTAGCGCCGGTCCGCCTCGATGATCGCCTGCTCCAGCTTCGGCTCACCGCCGCTGATGACGTCGATCTCGTCCAGGGCGGTGGAGAGCCAGATGCCGTCCCTCGCCTTACCCTGGCGGACCGCGCTCCCCACCCGCACGTTGGCGTTCTGGGAGTGGGTGCAGGAGCCGCAGCCCAGGGCGCTGTGGAGCAGCACCACGTTGTCCGGCAGGGTGTTGAGCATGGCCAGGGCCGGCAGCAGGAGGCAGATGGAGCCCTGGGTGAAGCCCCGCTCGCCGTCGTCGATGAGGCAGCTCTTGCCGCCTTTTCCTTCGCAACGTTTCGCTAGGCCGCAGATGCTGTCCTGGTGGGCGATAACCGCCTTCAGCCGGTCCTCCCGCTTGGGGGGGACCTTTTGATCGAAATAACTCATGAAATTATCCTCGTTTGTAGGGCAGACCCGCGTGTCTGCCCTGATTTGTGCGAACACACGGGTTCGCCCCTACCCGATGTCGGGCCTAACCGGTGCCTTTCAGTTACGCCACCGGAGCAGGTGCCGCTCAAGCCGCTCGGTTCCCCAGGTGATGGTCGTCACCACGATGCTGATGAAGAAGATGCCGACGATGACCCGCTGGTAGTCGGCGAAGTCGGCGAAGTTCTTCACGTACCAGCCGATGCCAGAATTGGCGCCGATCAGCTCCGCCGCCGTCAGGAGCACCAGGGAGAAGACCAGCGCCAGGGTGGCCCCGGTGCAGATGGACGGCATGGCACCCGGCAGGATGACCCGAAGTAGCAGGGTTGGCTCTTTCAGGTTCAGTACCCGCGCCGAGTCGATCAAGCCCTTGGGAATATTGAAAACCCCGTGGACGGTATTGATGAAGACCGGCCAGAAGGCCCCGATGAAGATGACGAAGATCGATGCCGCCCGGAAGCTGGGGAGCAGGGCGATGGCGTAGGGGATGTAGACGATGGGAGGTATCGGCCCCAGCACCTTGGTGAAGGGGTTCACCGCCCGGAAGAGCCGCCCGCGCCACCCCACCAGAAGCCCCAGCGGGACCGCCGTCCCCAGGGCCAGCAGATAGCCGCTCACCAGCAGGATGAGCGAATTGACCAGCCCTTTGAGCATGTCGGGGAGCTCCGCCACAAAGAGCGCCAGCACCGCCTCAGGCTGGGGAAAGAGCATCGTGTCCAGCACCCCGAACCGGGCCGTGGCCAAGTGCCACGCCAGGAGGAACAGGTAGATGATGGCCGTCACGTCGCCGGCGCCGGTCGATGAACTCTTGCCCCGGAAGAAGATGCCGCGAAGCAGATAGACCGCCTCGATGGCAGCAACCAGAGCCACCAGATGGTACGGCTCCTCCATGCCCGGCACCGGCCAGAGCAGGGTTGCCAGCAGGACGATGAAGAGAGCGTTCGCTGTCGTGATGAGATTGTTCGTGACGTAGCCGTCTCCAGGGATTGCCGTGGGGGCGGGCCGTACCCGCCCCTCCGTCAGTGTTTCTTGATGTGCAGGTCCGGATCGACGGCACGAAAGTCCTTGTCCAACTCTTTCCATAGCTTCTCCTTCGGCTCACGCTTGTTTAGATTTGCCAGAGCCGCGGTGTAGATTCGGGTATTCACCCGCTGCTCGATCGGCTCGTTCGACGTGATGTAGTCGGCCTTCTTCATGAAATCCCAGAACTGGACGATCGATTTTTTATGGGGGTCAGGACTCACCAGAAGGTGACCGCCGTAGATGTCCTTGTACAGGTCGGCCTTGTCGATCTGGACGTACTTGGCAACGATGTCCACGGTCTCGTTCTTGTTGGTCTGGTAGAACTTGTAGGCGCGCAGCAGCGCCACCATGAACTTCTCGAAGTCGGCCTGGCGCTCCTTCAGCGTGGAGGTCAGGGCCACCTGCCGGCAGCAGGTGTGGGATTTGATGACGTCGCCCGAATACTTGACCACCACCAGCCCCTGCCTCTCGGCCATGGTGTAGTAGGGAATCCAGGTGAGCCCGGCATCCACAGCCCCTTTCTTCACCGCCTCCTGCACCGCTGCCGGCGAATCGAACTCTTTGATAGTCAGGTCTTTGCGCCAGTCGAGCCCCGCCTCGTGGAGGGCGGCACGGAAGACCACGTCGCCGGTGGCAAGGCGCACCGCGCCGATGGTTGCGCCGCGGTAGTTCTTCAGGTCCTTGAACCGCGCCGCCTTCTCAGGCTTGGCGATGAGGGCGTGCCCCTCCCCCATCTGCCCGCCGAACAGGGTGAAATCAGCCCCTTTGGCGATGAACGCCAGGGGGGCCGAGGTGCCGAAGGAACCGGCGTCAAGCTTGCCGCTCCTGATGGCGGTCAGCCCCTCGCCGGAGTTGGTAAAGCGGAACAGCTCCACGTCCAGCCCCTCCTGCTGGAAGAACCCCTTCTCCTTGGCCACGAAATAGAGGAGGTGGCCCGATGTGGGCAAGTGGCCGACCTTGAGCTTCCTCAGTTCCGCGGCTTGCCCTCCGGGTGTGCCCAAAGCGAGCAGGGTGATGGTGACGATGAGTGACAGGATTCGTTTCATGCGTGGTGCTCCTTGTCTGCTGTGTCTCAGCTTGAGGTACAGCGTGGTCAGTTGTTCTTTTTGTAGAACGTCAGCATTTGCTGATAGATCTTGTCCTTCGGTTCTTTCCTGATGACCGAATCAAGGGCCTGTTTGTAAATGTCCGTATTGATATGCCTGTCGATCGGGTAATCCTGGGTGATGTAGCCGGCCTCCTGGATGTGCTTCCAGAAGTCGAGAATCCCCTTGCGGAGCGGATCGGGGTTCGATTCGGCCACCCGCTTGACGTAGGTCTCGTTGCGGATGATCTCCTCGTCGATCTTCAGCGCTTTGGTGTAGATCTTCACGGTCTCGTCCGGGTTGGTCTTGTAGAAGCGGTAGGCGCGGATCAGGGCGGCCAGGAACTTCCGGTAGGTCTCCCGGTCGGCGTTGACCTCTTTCGTGTGGGCCACGATGCGGCAGCAGGTGTAATCGGGGTAGAACTCCTCGATGTAGTGGGCCACCTTCAGGCCGTAGTTCTTCTCGGCCAGGGAGAAGTGGGGGGGATACGCGAGGCCGGCATCCACCGCGCCTTTCTTGACCGCCTCGACAACCGCGGCGACGGTCCCGAATTCCACAAAGGTGAGCCTCTTGCAAAAGTGCATGCGACAAGCTGAATATAGTTGATTTTGTTGCATAAAAGTCGAGCTTCAAGGGTAACCATCTGATATTATTGGTTTGCGAGACAAACAATAACAGAAGGAGTACCCATGAAGCTCAAGGA
>NZ_JAUQXO010000046.1:0-9110 GCF_030834625.1 Geobacter sp. | reverse complement strand
CGTTCTTCTCTGATCTTTCTGACGTTGTTTTTGAATTTCATCGCCCATTCCCGCAAAGCCAGGTAGTTTACGGCGAAATGTACTGGAATTGAAACTAATGTCAAGGAATTAGTTAAAATTGAACGAAGTTGAAATCTATTAAGCAAAATTGATACCGTCAACGCTTCTGTAGCTATAACGGCAACGGTGTCAATATGAAGCCCCATCTGTGACAATTTCTGTCTCCCTCTCGCCGTTATTTTGACAACTACACCAAAAAAAACAAAGCCGGGGCCAAGAATCACATTCGTGATATTTCGGCATCCCGGCTGTCTCAGTGAGACCCTGTGGGCTTTCCGCCCCATCCTCGCGGATGGTTTAGTATTGTCGATATCAGTATCAGGTTCAGCTGTGTGTTCTGATTAAAGCAAAAACAGCTCCAACTTGCCCTGCCATTCCAACTCCCCCATCCCTTCCCTCAGAGCAATTGGAAGCATCAGTATGCGTACAGCACCGAAAGGTTGGCCTTCTCCTCGGAGACGGCACTGCGTTCCCCCTGAACCTCAATCTTGTAGATTCCGGGAACGTGCTTTACCTTTACCCCCCCACTGCCGCCGGCATCAGGATTGTATGCCGCGCCCGCGCCGGTTATGAACCATTCCGGCTCATCGGTAACCTGGGAGGATGGATCGGAATTGCCCGGTGAGGTATCGACGATCTTGGAGTAAACGGTGAACCCTGGCTGCGCGGAGAGTCCCTGCAGACTAAAGCGCAGGTCCGGTGCCCCTTTTATAAAAGAAAGCGCCTCCGATTTTTCCTGGCTCGAACATGCGGTCCACTGTGAAACGGGAAGAGTCAGTTTTTGCTTGAGACAATCATCACTCACAAGAAACTGGAGGTCATTACCGGAGAAGGCGGACTGTAACTGCGACATCTTGGTCGAGGAACTGATATTGGCGAAAAGATACGGAAGAAAATCCTTCGTAACGACTTCGACCCCCCCATAGGACGCATCGAGGGAATTGGCGTAATTCTTCCGGGCCGCCGACACCTTTGTCCCTTGGGTGACGATGTAAAGGAGAGCCAAGACGATGGCCAGCGAAATCAGGGTGAGCATCAGGGCGGTAACGAGCGCCACCCCTCGTTCATTGCGTACTGTTTTCATGACTGGACCTATTGCTTCTGGTAGAGGTTTCGTGGCTTGACCGCAATTTCATGGACCTTCCACCGATAGTTGCGCCAGTCGGCGCCGAAGACTGTTGTCATGTCGCTCTGCTTCCAGACCCTGCCGGTTGAAGTGATGTTCGGATTACCGACGACGATGGCCTTATTGGGATCGCTGACAGGGTATGAAAAGCTTGTGTCCTTGCGTCCCTCGTGGGTCAGGAGGTAGACCCGGATGGTGCGCAGTTGCTCCCGTATGTCCTGTGCCGAAAGACTGGCCAGCCCATCGACATAGGTCATCGTTCCGCCGTAATCGATACCGGAGGTGTCGAGCTCGAACACTACCTGCATGTCACCAACACAGTCGAGAAGCGGATAGTCGATATACCCGGTTGAGCCGGTGTAGTCCCCCTGCTCGACAACCGATTTGTAGAGGATGCCGGTGCCGACATTGCACCGCGGATTCATGCCGGAGGCAGGCCTCTTGATGTAATAGTCGGCGCGGTTGTACGGCATCCGCAAGTCAGTGTCGTGGTCAACCCCGTACACGTCGACCCTCTGCTCCTTCCCCGTCGGTTTGAACGCATCGCTGGGGGGGGTAGAGCCGTTCGCCACGTAGAAGAAGTTCGTGCCGTTCATGAGAAGCTGCCTATCGTCGCCCATGGTGCTGGAGAAGGAGGTGGCGACGCTGATGACGCGGTCGCCGTCCACGATGTCGTCCTGAGCATTTTTCGTAACGATGAAGCTCTTGTTCGACAGCTCGTTGCCAGAATAGTTTACATAGGCGAGCCTTTGGGCCGCAGGGCTCATGGAGACGTTTATCGATTTAGCGACAAGGTAATCGACGCCGGGGTTGGTGTCGGCCGATCCATTGATGATCTTGCCGGTCGTGGCGGACGTACCGAGCACCACCGCCCGCGGTATCGAGGGGGGCGTATCGTTGAACGACTCGGCATCTATGCCGTCGACAGGGGTGTCGGTCGATACATCCACCTCGGTGTAGGGTGTCGTGAAGGAATTCTGGAACGACCAGGGTAGTCCGTAGCCGACATGTTCGAGGTCCCTCCGCAGAATTTCGAGCCCCACCACCTCTTCGATCTGCGCCTGGCTGGATTTGACCAGATGCCCGGATTGAAAAAGGATTTTTTCAAAGGCGGATGCACTGATCATAATGACTGTCATGAAAATGACCATGACGACAATCAATTCTACAAGCGTGAAACCTCGTGCGTTTCTCATGGTGCTCCCACGCCTCTATCGCGACTTGATGGTCCGTATCTGCTGCTGGAACTGCTCGCCCTTGAGGGTCCACGATACTGTAACGGCTAGCTCCTTTGAAACCCCTGATGCGCCGATGGCGCTCCAACTCCTGCTGACCGTGTAGTTCCTGGCTACCCCGCGGGTCTTCATGGGGACGCTTTCCGGAGGGAAGGCCGCACTGGTTATCTGATCGAAGGGTCTGGCCCTCAGGGAGTTCATGCGGTCATCGGCAAGCCTCACCGCCTCGTCGCGCAGCTGATTCTTAAGGTTATGCTGCATTGCCACGTTTATGGCCTGGAGGAGGCCGAGGAGGCCGATCATCATGATGATGATGGACACCATGACTTCGATGAGCGTAAATCCCCCCTCACTTGAGGGTGATGTTGGCAGCTTCACAGCTTCCTCCGTTACGTTTTCCGAGCCTGATCCCCGTTTCGGTGATGATGACGCTGTCGCAGGGGGCAGTGTTGCCGGACGTCCCTATACAGAGGGGTTTTCCGACCACGTTGGCATCGGTGACAAGGCCGTTTCTCTCAAAAAGGATTGTTGTCGTAATGGGCGAGGTTATGGGATAGCGGACCGCCCTGCTGACGACCGGATTGCCGGTGGTGACCGCCGATGAGTAGATGGAGTACCGCCCCGCGGTAAAGGCCACTGCCTTGTCCCTGCGCTGGAGCATGGCATCGGCCTTGGCCTTCGAGAGGTCGGCCAGCAACATGCGCGTATCCCCCTCGATGGCGCCCTTGCGGGAATATTCACTGAACTGCATGGTGCCCATAGCGAGCAAAATCCCCATGATCGCTATGACGAGCACCAGTTCAACCAGAGTGAAGCCGTTCCTTCTCATGTCACCGTTCCCTGACGTGGAGAATCTTCTTTACGGGCTTGAGCCCGGCCTTGGAGACGATGGGCGGCGCATCGGCCGCCGGCTTTCCGACTATGCCGGTATTGATCCGCCTCCCCTGCTTGCTGTTTTGACCCGAAAATGCCGTGGAAAGGTCTATCTCCTCGAAACTCCCCGTTGACGATTGGATGAGCGCCTTCCCTTGCCTGGCGCTGCCGTCGAGCTGATAGCCCGACTTGTACTTGACCGCCCAGAAGTAGGCGGTACCACCGAATTTACAGACATCGGCCTCGGGGACAAAGGTTGTGAAAAAGACAGAACCGTTCACGGTGGTTACGGGGTCGGTTATGACTCGCTCACTGGCATCGAGGGTTATGTACCACCCCTTGGCAACGGTGTCATCGGTGGTGCCGGCGGTACGGTTGTCGAGGTCGGACAGGGCAAGGGGGGTGCTGCCGCACGTGCTGCCGGCGGCATCGTCGATGTCGTTCTTGGTAACAGTGCCGCCATCGTGGGTAACGGTCGTTTTGTAACAGGGCTCCTTGACCATGTAAAGCCGGCGCGTCGTAGAGGAAGCATCATCGCCACTGAAGTAGTAGCGGCCCGTCCCGAAGAAGAGATAGAGGCTGTTCCCCTGCAGCTTTGCCACCGACGTGGTTACGGGGCCGATGCCGTCTATAACGCGTGACACCTTCCACTGGGTCGCGGGATTGAAGCCGACGGCTTCGGGATCACTGCTGTCGGGAATGATGAGCCGGAGCACGCCGCCATCGGTCCAGGTCCCATCTGACGCCTTCTTCACGTACCCCACATAGAGGGCGTCGTCCTGATAGTAGCCGTCGGAGTACGGGTTGGGCCGGTCGGTGTCGACAGATGCGCTGGAGAGGGAGCCGGCAAAGGCCTCCGGGATGCCGGTGTCGATGGTCCAGACCCCATCCGATGGCCCCTTCTCCATATCGAAAATAAAGAGCCTCAGGTTCTGGTTCGATTTTCCCTTGAACTGCTTCACGGTTGTGTCGATGGGTCCGGTGGGCCCCGAGGCGAAGACCACGAACCATCTGCCATTCTTCGAAGTATCCGGAACGTATTTCCCCTGGGCGGTGTCGTATTTGCGGGCATTGAGCCTGACGATCGCCGGTCCTGTGGTTGTGAAACCAAGCTGCGGATCGCTGAACTCCCACTTGAGCGTCGGCGGATTCTGGAGGGTGTTGGTGGTGGGGTCCGTGTTGTAGTTCTGCCCCGTCACGTCGAGGGCATAGTAGGAGGAGAAACCGACCCCCTTCGTGTTGTCGGCAGGGTCGAGGATCGGCGTCTTTACGCAGGTACCCGCGGCCGTCTTGTCGGTGCAGGTGGAATCGCCGAACTTTCGGGAAGCCCCGCCAAGTCCCATCCCCCCGATGAGGTAGGTACGCCAACTGGAGCCGTCACCGGCCTTGGCGCACTGCCAGTAGTTGCTCTCGGTGCATCCCGTCGGCTTCGCAACACTGACATCGAAAAGCTGGGTCGTGCCATCGACGTAGAAAATATGATTGTCCTGGTAGCTGACGTCACCCAGATACTTGAGGTAGGGGAGCACGTTACGCGGAATGAACGTCCACTGCTCCTGGCCGAGATTGTTCCCCGAGAGGCGGGCCTTGACGTTGCCCGCGATGCCGGAACCCTTGACCGTGAGCTTGCCGAGCTTGAACGCGTGGAGCATCCCGTCGTTGGCACCGGCATAGACCATCCCCCGGTTCTGGTATCCATCCGAAGAGGTGAACGCCTTGTAGGTCCCGTCATTATAGCCGAGGGGGGACTTGAGTTGGAAGCTACCGATGGGCTGGGTCGACTGGAGGCGCGGCGTTGAAGACACAATGTCCCCCAGCTTCCAGACATTGCTTTCACCACCGATCGACACGCTGCGCTTGCGGTAACCAGTGCCCGGCTCCTCACCCTTGATGAAGGAGATGATCTTGTCTGCCTCATCCTTGCTGGAGGCCTGGAGATACTGCTGGACTGCCGCCTGCGTCGTGTCGAGAGCAGTGAAGCTCAGGAGCGTCCCCGCCAATTGGGTGTAGAGGGTCCGGGTTGTCGCGCTCCGCTTCCAGAGGAGCTTTCCGGCGCTCCAGATGCTCTTGAGCCCGAACTCCGGGTCATCAGGAGGTACTGTTTGCTGGGCGCCGTTGGGCATGATCCGCGTAAGAAGGGTCTGGTTGGCGTCACTGTCGAAGAGCAGCTTAACCACATTGGCCGATCCGATATTGAGAAAATGGTCGTTTTCGGGGGGCGGGGCGGAAGCCGGCGTGTAGTCGTCGTCCTCCCGGATGGTGCTGCCGCTGATGAAAGGGTCGATGTAATACCAAAGGTTGTACATCTCGCCGGACCATGCAACCTCGGTATTGTTCTCATATATCTTCTTCGGATAAAAGATGGCCTGGAGGATATTTGCACCACTCCCTTCGCTGTTGGAGAGAATTGACGCCGCCGTACCAGACGCCGTCCTGGCGAGAATCGCATCGAAGGCATCCCTCAGCTTCTTTTCCATCTCGTTGGGATTGTTGACGGAAAAATAGGTATCAGGAACGCCGTCTGGTGAGTCGCCAACGCCGGTTGCATCCCACTCGGAACACTTCGGATTCGGATTGGCGGTGCCACAGGTGGCGTCCGTATAGGGGAGCCCGTCACCGTCGGAGTCCTTGAAGCCGCCGTACTTGGAGGCATAGAGAAGGGGATCCTTGAGGAGCTTGCCGGTCCCCCCCGCCGCGGTGAAGGTGCGGGTAGCGCTGGTGGTGGAAATCCCATTCCCCCAGGGACGGTTGCTCCCCGTATGTTCTGCGATGAGATAGGTGCCATTGTCGTTGCCGACCCCGGCCACGTTGAAACCGAATGCCGCGGCGTTGCCGGCCTGGGAATAGACCCGTTCCACCTTGACCCATACCTGGTCGCCAGCCAGGGTCGTGGGACATTTGCCGCTGGTATAGAGCGGATCAGCAGTATCGATCGCACCGGCACACACCGTGTACTCGGCGAGGACGTCCATGTCGAAGTCGCCCCCCCCCACGTCGTCGAAGCTCGACTTGAACTTGATGTACTTGAGGTCGCTCATGCCGGAGTGGTAGACGGGATCGTCCACCAGATAGGTTCGCACCATCTGCAGGGTGGGACACTTCCCCGTCGTGTTCTTGGGGGTTATGACCACCCCCCTGTTGGCATCCACGGAGAAGGTGAAGTTCGTGGTCGAACAACTCCATCCATAATCGCTGCTGGTGGAAACCGATTTGCCGTAGGGGACGACCGTGGCAAACATGCCCGACGATGTTTTGACAGAGATCTCGGGAACGAGGGATTGGAAGGCAACGGAGAAGGTGGCGACGTTCATGGTATTGTGGCCGTATAGGGAGGTGGCGGCCGGATAGAAGTACCCCCCCTCCAGATCGGGCTCCGACGGGCAGATGCCGCGGACGTTGCCGAAGGCGGTAAGGGTTTTTTCCGAGCACGTCCCGTCGGTGTTCGCTCCAGCGGTCGTGCCGCTTTGGCCCACCATCGCCCCGATAGACGAAACCGAACTGTTTTCGTTAGCGAAAATCTGGTTTGCAATGGTCGACACGTTGAAGTCCGATAGGTTTCCCTGGGCGTTGGTGAACGAGGCAAAGGCCGAACCCTGGATCTGATCGGTGTCGAAGCTGTTGTAGACATCGCTGAAGTGAAGGAGGAACCGCTGGGAGCACACGGGGAAAATGGTTGCGGGGGCGTCCCAGGCGGGCTTGCTGAGGCTCAGGCCGTCGTCGTTGCCGTCGCTGATATTGGCCACGTACTGAGATGTCGCATTTTGGAGCCCGTTCAGGTACCGAAGACCTTCGTAGAGTATCTCGGCGGTGGGGTTTCCCCATCGCTGGGAGATCGGATAGGTGGTGGGACACTTCATGTTCTCGATGGACTGAATGAGGAGCCCCTTCTGATCGGTGTTGGAGGTCTGAAAGTTGCCCGCCGAAGAGTTTATCTCGTTGAGGAAGCTCCACATGTTTTTGCGTAGCACCCCCCCCGCCTTGGGGTTCTTGAAGGAACCAGTGATGAGGCCGAAATACATCTTGACCTTGTCGACGCATACCCCTTTGTTGATGGACGAGCACTGGTTGTCGGAGCTGCAGGATGTGGCCATGTCCTTGGAGCAGACTTTCCCCGCTCCGGCTTCCTGGCGCTCACCATAGGACTGCAACACCCCCACCGGCTTGTAGTTGGAACCATAGAGCGCGCATTTGCCGGATTCCAGTTCGTAACCAAGGAGGTCGCCGCAGGCCTTCACGTTGACGTCGAAACGCTGGGTGGTGGGAACCAGGTTGTTGTGGCTGTCGGCCGCGCCGTCGCCATTCTTGTCGATGACCCCGGTGGAGCAGATATTGGTGTTTCCGTCAACGTTGACCCAATGCCAGGCCCGGAGGCCGCCTGACACCGTGACGTCGCTCACGGTCGTTACGTCAGGAATTACGCGGAGTTGGGACGCCAGTTTCGAGGTTGAACCGTTGGAGGTCACGCAGAACAGCGCCCGATTGCCGTTGACTCCTCCGGGGAAGAGCTTGGTGGCGTCACTGCCGAGGAACTCCTTGGCCCAGCTGTGGCCGTCCTGGGGGATGTTCTCGCCGGTTATGATGGCCGACGTGGATGAGGAGTTGTCGGTGGTGCGGTAGCCGCCGTAAAGTACCCGCTTGATGATGTCGGCCCGCGACATACTTACCCAATTCAGGAAGTTCCCGCTCCACTTGCCGGCGTTGGTGCCGGTACAGTACTTGTCGTTGCCGGCATCTCCATCATTATAGGTATTACCAGTGGCGATAAAGGTGTTAGCATCGGAGCCCGACGTCTGGTAGGTATAACACTTGAAGGGGTCGAAATAGCCATAGTAGGAAATGCTGTGGTCGTAGCCGGTATCGAGCTTGCCGTCGCCGTCCACGTCCGAGGCGTCATTGAAGGCCGGGAAGTAATACTTGTGGTCCTTCCCCATACTGAAGAGCACCTGCGGCGGCACCGCCGACGCAATGAACGGCGGCTGGATGCAGTAGTCACCCAGGGGAGCGGCGGCCCATGCGCCCATCGGCGCGCCCACCAGAAGAACCGTACCGGTGAGGATGAATTTCATCTGCTGGGAAATCCTCAACAAACTGAATCCGCGTTGCATACTTCTCTCCTCGGGTCTGTCAATTTCTCCACGAGCGCAGCGAATCATGCCCTGCCCGCAACTGCCCCGAAGATATTCCATTGCAATATTCAGGCCACTAAACTGCGCGCCGGCAATGATCTATCATCCTGTAATCACACGTCATTCAAGGCTCGTAACTCCCACAAAAACACGGGGCTATGCAAATTTTGCATAGCCCCGTCGAACAACCGGCACTCAACCCGTATTCAAAGTTCCACCCACGCCCCCCCGCACCACTTGCGCACGGTCACGCTGAAATCGCTGGAATTGGTCGAAATTGCCATGGCGCCGCCCGACAGGCTCTGGAGATAGACGGTGCCATTACTCCCCGTGATACCAGTTTCGCAGACAAACCGGTTGCCCGTGAAGGAAATGCCATCCTCTGCTTCTGCCAACCCCTTGATGGGATCGCGGGTGCCATAGCCGAACCTGATCCCTTCGGGAAGTGTCAATGACCTGACATCGGCATCCTTTCCGGATACGAGAGTAATCAGGCTCTTGCCAGGATCAAACAGGATGGCGCAGGGTTTGTCCTGAATGCTCAACAGCTTTGCATCCCTGATGATATCCCTTATCTCACGGACCACCGACTTGAGCCGGAAATCGCCGTACAGACTGCTGAACGCCGGCACCGCAATGGCGCTCATGATACTGATGATGGCAACCACAAGGATGAGCTCAAGGAGCGTG
>NZ_JAUQXO010000045.1:0-163199 GCF_030834625.1 Geobacter sp. | reverse complement strand
GTGACGGCGCAGCTGATCGAGCGCGGGACGCTGGACGGCACGATCTTCCCGGATGGGAGCGCACGGCCGGTATAGCGGGTGGTGGCGACTTTCGCATGGGCGCAAGAGTATGTACGCTGCCTCTAGCACTCTCCCCCGGTGAGTGCTAACATCGCGGATCGCTACTACACCAATACCTGCACTTTCCAGGAGGAATTGCATCCAATGGCAGCCAAGACCGCGGCGAAGGCCGCAGCCAAGTCCAAGCTCATCCCCCTCGCCGACCGCATCGTCATCACTCCGCTGAAGCAGGACGAAGTGACGGCCAGCGGCCTGGTGATCCCCGACACCGCCAAGGAGAAGCCCCAGCGCGGCGAAATCGTTGCCGTTGGCAATGGCAAGAAGACCGAAGACGGCAAGGTTATCCCCATTGACCTGAAAGTGGGCGACAAGGTGCTCTTCGGCAAATACGCCGGCACCGACATCAAGGTTGAGGGACAGGACTACCTTATCATGAGAGAAGACGACATCCTCGGTGTCATCGAATAGGTGGCTGGCTTCGCCAAAGGTCCATCTGCGGCGTTGCGTTCGTCGCGGGACGCGCCCCGCTCCTCACGCGCCTTGCATCTGGAGCCTTTGGCTGTGCCATGAAGCAGCATAGGAACAACATACGAAGACGAAGAATAAATAGGGAGGAACAAGAAACATGGCCAAAATTATCAAGTTCGATCAGGAAGGGCGCAACGCCATCCTGAAAGGTGTTAATACCCTCGCCGATGCAGTCAAGGTGACCCTCGGCCCCAAAGGCCGCAACGTCGTCATCGAGAAGTCCTTCGGCTCCCCGCTCATCACCAAGGACGGCGTCACCGTCGCCAAGGAAATCGAACTGGAGGACAGGTTCGAGAACATGGGCGCCCAACTGGTTAAGGAAGTCGCTTCCAAGACTTCCGACGTTGCCGGTGACGGCACCACCACCGCCACAGTGCTGGCCCAGGCCATCTACCGCCAGGGCGCCAAGCTGGTGGCCGCCGGCCACAACCCCATGGAACTGAAGCGCGGCATCGACAAGGCGGTCGAGATCGTGGTGGAAGACCTCAAGAAGCTCTCCAAGCCCATCAAGGATCACAAGGAGATCGCCCAGGTCGGCACCATCTCCGCCAACAACGACAAGACCATCGGCGACATCATCGCCCAAGCCATGGAGAAGGTCGGCAAGGAAGGTGTCATCACCGTCGAGGAAGCCAAGGCCATGGAAACCAGCCTTGAGACCGTCGAGGGGATGCAGTTCGACCGCGGCTACCTCTCCCCCTACTTCGTGACCGATCCGGAGCGGATGGAGGCTTCCCTTGAGAACGCCAACATCCTGATCCACGACAAGAAGATCTCCAACATGAAGGATCTGCTCCCGATCCTTGAGCAGACCGCCAAGAGCGGCCGTCCGCTCCTCATCATCTCCGAGGACATCGAGGGCGAAGCCCTTGCCACCCTCGTGGTGAACAAGCTGCGCGGCGTCCTCAACATCTGCGCCGTGAAGGCTCCGGGCTTCGGCGACCGCCGCAAGGCCATGCTGGAAGACATCGCCATCCTCACCGGCGGCAAGGTGATCTCCGAAGAGCTCGGCTTCAAGCTCGAGAACGCCACCTTTGACATGCTTGGCACCGCCAAGCGGATTACCGTCGACAAAGACAACACCACCATCATCGACGGCGCCGGCGTTGAGGCTGACATCCAGGGCCGGGTGAAGCAGATCCGTGCCCAGATCGAGGAGACCACCAGCGACTACGACCGCGAGAAGCTCCAGGAGCGCCTTGCCAAGCTGGTTGGCGGCGTTGCCGTCATCAAGGTCGGTGCCGCCACCGAGACCGAGATGAAGGAGAAGAAGGCCCGCGTCGAGGACGCCCTCCACGCTACCCGCGCGGCCGTTGACGAAGGGATCGTCCCCGGCGGCGGCGTTGCCTACATCCGCGCCCTCTCCGCACTTGAAGGGGTCACCCTCCCGGCTGAGCAGCAGTTCGGCATCACCCTCATCAAGCGCGCCCTGGAGGAGCCGATCCGCCAGATCGCCCAGAACGCCGGGGTTGACGGTTCCATCGTCGTCGACAAGGTGAAGAACGGCCAAGGCGCCTTCGGCTTCAACGCCGCTGACGACGAGTACGTGGACATGATCGCGGCCGGGATCATCGACCCGACCAAGGTTTCCCGCTCGGCGCTCCAGAACGCCGCTTCCGTGGCCGGCCTCATGCTGACCACCGAGGCGATGATCGCCGAAAAGCCGAAGGAAGAAGGTGCCATGCCGGCAATGCCCGGCGGCATGGGCGGCATGGGTGGCATGGGCGGCATGATGTAAATCATTCCGGCTCATCCTGGATAAAACAGAAAAGGGGAAGGACTTCGGTCCTTCCCCTTTTCTGTTTCCAGTATTTTGCTATCCTGTTTCTTGTTGGTGCTTGAGTGATAACATTTTGGAATGGCGGCACATTCATCGAGTAAAAAAATGCACGGGTGACCTTGGCGACCCGCAAAAATGTGTATACTTAATTAGCGCAAAGGGTTGCCCCGCGACCCGCACTCTTCGGGCTGGTGAAGAACCTGCCCGCGTTCCGAGGGAGGGGAGAAGACGATGAACGGTACCAGCACCGTGACACTTCGCGATCACATCGCCGCGGTCAAGGAGGGGACACGCCGCTTCGAGAATGCCTTCCAGGGGGTTGCCCGGATGATCCTGGAGCAGGGGATCGACAAGGTGGTGGTCAACGGCCGCACCACCTACGACTTCCGGATCTTCCGCACCGGCCGCAAGCACCCCGTCGGCATGTACGACGAGATCAACAGCTTCGTCTCCTTCGTGAAGGACGCGGCCGAGGGGGGCTCCTCCAAGGAGATGGCCTTCGTCCTGGTGGGGGAACCGGGCAACGGCAAGACCTTCTTCGTAGAGTATGTCTGCGCCCGCTACCGGGAGTTCCTGGCCAAGCCCGAGAACCGGCGCTATTCCTTCCGCTACACGGGGATGGCGCAGCTGGGGGGCTACGGGAAGATCGACATCATCGAGTCCCAGACCTACGAGGACCCCATGATCCTCGCCATGAACCTCTACGAATCCCGGAACGAGGCTGCGGAGTATCTGGGCAAGGAGTTCGGCTTCACCGACAATGAGCTGGAACACCTGGCCGACAACTACCGCCCCCTGGGGGCCTGCTCCAGCTACATCCTCAACGACATCCGCAATTTCACCGGCGGCGACATCGACGAGATGCTGAAGTTCATCGAGATCATCCCGGTCCCCCTCACCGAGACCCTCGGGACCGTCACCGGCAAGTACGCGGCCAAGGACAAGATCACCTCCAGCGCCGTTGACCTCCTGGGGGAGGAGTCGATTCAGCGGCTCCTCCACATTACCGACATCAACAACCCCTACCGCTTCGACCTGCGCCGTGGCGCCCTGGCCCGGGTGGCCGGCGGCGGCATCCACTTCTCCGACGAGATCTACAAGAACAAGAAGGATCTGGTGCAGGTCTACCTCGGCGTCATCCAGAACCGGATGATCGAGATCGACGGCTACCGCTGGCCCATCGACACCCTCATCATCGCCACCAGTAACAACGCCGAGTTCAACCGCTACCTCTCCGAGAAGGAAGAGGCCCCCATCATCGACCGCTGCCGCATCTGCTACGTCTCCCACAACACCAACTACCGGATGCAGGAGCAGCTCACCACCTACGCCATCGGCGGCGAAACCAAGACCACCCTGAACCGCGAGGAGCTCCACCAGGACCCGAACCTGAACCACGCCGCCAGCGCCGGGGTGGTGCTGACGCGGCTCCCCCGCTCCGAGAAGCTCACCCCCATCGAGACCATGAAGCTGGCCGCCGGGGAGATCGCCGGGGAGAAGAGCCTCAAGACCCTGGCCGAGGTGGTGGATATCCTGAGCCAGGAGCAGGATGTAACCAAGCGCTTCGGCCAGAAGGGGCTCGGCCAGCGGAACCTGGGGCGGGCCGTCCAGCTTCTGGTGGAGAGCTCGGAAACCAATGAGGGGCGCTGCATGGTGGCCCACGACGTGTTCAAGGCCCTGGAACGGATCGTCCTCGACTACGTCCCCGACCAGAACGACCGGGCCAAGTACCTGGAGGACCTGAAGATCGCCAAGGGGCTCTACCGCGAGCGGATCATGACCGAGATGTTCAACGCTTACATGGATGAGCCCTACGCCATCAAGAAGGATGTCATGAACTACGTGAACATGATCATCGGCGTCGACGCGGAAAGCCTCGGTCCTGACCGGATGTGGAAATACAAGGACCCCCAGACCGGCGAACTGAAGGCCCTGAAGATCGATGAGCGCTACGTGAAGAACGTGGAGGACCGCCTCGGCCTCAAGACCGACGAGCAGCGGGAGAGCTTCCGCACCACCATCCGCAAGATCTACGGCCAGAAGATCTCGGTGGAGCCCACATACGACTTCATGGACAACCTGGATCTGGTGAAGGCGGTGACCGACGTGCGGCTGAAGAGCGACATCGCCGGCGCCGGGAGCCTCATCGGGGCACTGGCGAACCGCACCAACGAGGAGAACCAGAAACTCTACGACCGGATGGTCGACACGATGCTGAAGAAGCTCGGCTACTGCCGGACCTGCGCCCAGAAGACCATCGAATACTTCTGCACCCAGGAAGACGAGATCTAGCGGAGGACCGCGCGTGCCGCGCATTGACGATACCGACAAATTTGTTTCGAGCATCCAGGCCATGGATGAGCCCCAGGGGTCCTACACGACCCGGATCCGCTCCCTTGACGAGCTCATGGAGCGGGACCGGTTGCGGGAAGAGGATGGTTTCCCCCGCAAGATCCGGATCGGGAAGCTCATCAAGCCGGGCAAGGGGGGTAAGGAAAAGTTCGTGGTGGTCCCCACCACGGTGGAGGAGAAGCTCATGCACGACCGGGCCCCCACCCCTCCTGAAGAAGAGGAGCCCATGGGGGGTACCGGCGACGAAGCGGAAGGGGATATCCTCGGCGAGCAACCGATCCGGCCCGAGCAGGGGGGAGGGAGCGGAACTTCGGGGCACGGCGAGGGGGAAGGGCACGAGCTGGAGACGTCGGCCTACGACCTGGGTCGCATCCTGACCGAGCAGTTCAACCTGCCGAACCTGAAGGAGAAGGGGAAGAAGAGTTCCCTCTCCCACTACACCTACGACCTCACCGACCGCAACCGGGGCTTCGGCCAGATCCTCGAAAAGAAGCAGACCCTCAGGCGGATCATCGAAACCAACATCGCTCTGGGGAACATCACCGACGTGACCGACATCGACACGACCCGGCTCCTCATCGACCCCCGGGACCGGGTTTTCCGGATCCTCTCCCGGGAGCTGGAGTACGAGTCCCAGGCCCTGGTCTTCTTCGTGCGCGACTATTCCGGCTCCATGGAGGGGAAGGCGTCGGAGGTGGTCTGCTCCCAGCATGTGCTCATCTACAGCTGGCTCCTCTACCAGTTCGCCAAGCAGGTGGAGACCCGCTTCGTCCTCCACGACAACGACGCCCGGGAGGTACCTGACTTCTACACCTACTACAACCTCCGGGTGGCGGGCGGGACCCGGGTGGCGGCAGCCTATCGGATGGTTAACGAAATCGTGGAAAAGGAGAGCCTCGCCAAGGACTACAACATCTACGTCTTCCACGGCACCGACGGCGACGACTGGGATACCAACGGCGAGGAGACAATCCCCGAACTGCGGCGGATGCTCACCTACGCCAACCGGGTGGGAATCACCATCGCCGAGCATAACGCCTACGGATCGCGGGGGGCCACCGAGGTGGAACGGTACCTGAAGGGGTCGGGGCTCCTGGAGGAGAAGCCGGAGCTTCTGCGGATGGATGTGATGGGAGAGGATGCCGACGAGACGCGGATCATCGAGGGGATCAAGAAATTGATCTCGTAAACCTATGGAACTCATCGACCAACACACAAAAGTGATCATGGAAGGGTGCAAGGAGCGGGCGCGGGACGCGGGATTGCGCTTTTCCGACGAGACCCTGGAGTACATCGTCACCAACCGGGACATGCTGGAGCTCCACCCCAAGGTGATGATTCCGACCCTCTACGACTACTGGGTCCACGACGTGGAGGTTCTCAAGGAGAAGGGGAAGTACGAGCTCTACCCCCACAACCCCTACGAGACGGTCATCAACACCCGTCCCCCCATCTCCTTCTACAACGACAACAACCCCGACTGGCTCAACGTGATGATCTTCTATCACGTGCTGGCCCACATCGATTTCTTCCAGAACAACCTCTACTTCCGCCACACCTGGGAGTACGACCTGACCGGCAAGGCCCTGGCCGACAAGCGGCTCATCGCGCGGCTCCGCTCCGAGCACGGCCGGTGGGTCGATTACGTCATCGAGTTCGCCCGCTCCATCGACAACCTGGTGGGATACTTCGACGGGCTCTCCCATATATTCCGGAGCGAACGGCCCGCCTTCCCCAAGCGGGTCGATTACTACTTCGACGTCTTTCTCCAGGAGATCAAGGGGGTCAAGACCGCCGAGTATGTGAAGGAGATCGAGCGCTACAACCGCTGCATGCGGGAGTACGAAAACCTCTGCGAGGAGAGCTTTTTCGCCGAGGTGGTGGCGAAGCATCCGGAGTTCGAGGCGTTGTATCTCAAGGGGGCCAGGGAGAAGAAGGAGAAGCGGCTCGATCTTCTCCAGTTTCTCATGGAGCACTCGGAGTTCCTGAACCGGGACGAGAACCGGTGGATGAAGTCGGTGCTGGAGGTGATCCGCTCCACCTCGGTCTACTTCCAGCCCCAGATCCGGACCAAGATCATGAACGAAGGGTGGGCCAGCTACTGGCACGAGAACCTCTTTCTCTCCGACGACCGGATCAGGGGGCACGAGGTAGACTTTGCCCGGATCCACTCGGGGGTCACCTCCCTCAACCGGGTGGGGCTCAACCCCTACGCAATCGGCATGAGGCTCTTCCAGCAGATAGAGGAAGCAGCCGACCAGGGGCGGCTCTCCCTGGAGTACCTGCGGCTTGCCGACAGCCACGCCCGCAAGGAATTCGATCGGGCCACCGGCACGGGACGCGATTTCATCTTCGCGGTGCGGGAGAACCTCTGCGATTTCACCTTCATCAACACCTACGTGGACCAGGACTTCGTCAACCGCCACAAGCTCTTCGTGGTGGGGAAGCGCCTCAACAAAGAGCGGACGGCGTGGCAGTACTACGTCAAGAGCCGCAAGGCCGAGGAGTACCGGGCCATGCTTCAGGACTCCCTCTACCACCCGCCGCGGATCGAGGTGGACCGTGGAAAGGGGGGAGGAAAGACCCTTTATCTCAACCACCAGTTCGAGGGGAAGCCGCTCATCGCGGACTTCATCGCCGGCACCATGGTGGGGATCGAGTTCCTCTGGGGGGGACCGGTCAAGCTGGAGACAAGCGAAGTGGGAATGCCCCCCCCCGAGGAGGCGGGCAAGCCCCACCGCGAAGAGGACAAGCAAAAGCTCCACTGGCGCCGGTTCGTCTATACCATGGAGAACCGGACCCTTTCCAAAACTCTCCTGTGAGCGGATCTGACCCATGGATACCATAACCCGTGCACTGCAACACATCGACAAGAGCGTGAGCGAGTGGGACCACCGGGCCCCCATTACCTTCGGGGAGTTCCTGGAGATTCTCGTAGCCAACCCCACGCGGGTCATCCGCAACGTCTTCCAGGTGTTCAACGACATGGTCATGGTCCACATCGGCACCGGAGCCGACGAGTACCCCGACGACCCCGAGTCGATCCACTTCGTCCCCTACGACTGCCGCCGGCTCTTCGTGGAGGGGACCGACCACCCCTTCTTCGCCGACCGCCTCTTCGCCAACCGTTTCGTGGGCTTGGTGGAGGCTCTCAAGCGGGGCTCCCTCCAGAACAAGATCTACGTCTTCGAGGGTCCGCCGGGCAGCGGCAAAAGCACCTTCCTCAACAACCTGCTCCTGAAGTTCGAGAACTACGTCAACACCGAGGAAGGGATGCGCTACGAGGCGGTCTGGCGCCTGGACCGCCAGGCCTTCGGCGGTTTCACCCGGCATGAGACGGCGGTCTTTCTCGACAAGCTCTCCAAGCTCCTGGAGGAGCACGAGTTCAACCAGGAGGAGCTCCTGGATGCGGAAAACGCCCTCCACCCCGGGGACGAGTTCGTGGAGATCCCCTGCCCTTCCCACGACAACCCGCTCCTGGTGATTCCGAAGCAGCTCCGGCGCCAGTTCTTCGACGACCTCTTCAAGAACGACGAGATGAAGTGGCGCCTCTTCACCGAGAAGGAATACGAGTGGGTCTTCCGCAAGACCTCCTGCACCATCTGCAGCTCCCTCTACCAGGCGCTCCTTGCCCGGCTCAAGAGCCCGGCGGCGGTCCTCGGCATGCTCCATGCCCGCCCCTACCGCTTCAACCGGCGCCTCGGCGAGGGAATCAGCGTCTTCAACCCCGGCGACAAGCCCATGCGCCACAGCGTCTTCACCAACGAGATGCTCCAGAACCGGATCAACACCACCCTCAAGGACAGCAACCTGGTGAAGTACCTCTTCTCCGAGTACGCCAAGACCAACAACGGCATCTACGCCCTCATGGACATCAAGGGGCATAACACTGACCGGCTCATCGAGCTCCACAACATCGTGAGCGAGGGGGTCCACAAGGTGGACGACCTGGAGGAGAACGTCGACTCCCTCTTCCTGGCCCTCATGAACCCCGAGGACAAGACAAATATCGAGAGCTACCAGTCGTTCCTGGATCGGGTTGAGTACATCAAGATCCCTTACGTGCTGGACCTCAACACCGAGGTGGAGATCTACCGCAACGTCTTCGGCAAGCACATCGACCACAGCTTCCTGCCGCGGGTGCTCCACAACTTCGCCCGGGTCATCATCGCGTCGCGCATGGACGAGCGGTCCCTGGCCATGCACGAGTGGATCCCGGAGCCCCACCGCTACAGCACCTTCTGCGACTTCAACCTCCAGCTCCTCAAGATGGAGATCTACACCGGCTTCATCCCCCCCTGGCTCACGGAGGAAGACCGGAAGCGGCTCACCGCCAAGCGCCGGCGCCAGATCATCGCCGAGAGCGAGAACGAGGGGCACAAGGGGTTCTCGGGGCGCGACGCCCTCAAAATCTTCGGTGAGTTCTACGCCACCTTTGCCCGCAAGGACAAGCTCATCACCATGACCATCCTGGTCGCCTTCTTCACCAAGGTCCACCCGGAGCTGGGGAAGCAGCTCCCCGCCGGCTTCCTCGACTCCCTCATGGGCCTCTACAACTTCACCATCCTCCAGGAGGTAAAGGAATCCCTCTACTATTACAACGAGGAGCAGATCTCCCGCGACGTGCAGAACTACCTCTTCGCCGTCAACTTCGAGCCCGAGGTGAACGAAACCTGCACCTGGACCAGGGACAAGCTCCACATCAGCGAGTCGTTTTTCGAGGGGATCGAGAACCGGCTCCTGGGGGCCAATGGCGACCGGGAGCAGCGCCTCGGGTTCCGGAAAGAGGTCCAGCGGGAGTACGCCGCCCGCACCCTGGCCCAGGAGATCCTCTTCGAGGGGAAGACAATCACCGAAACCAAGCTCCACCAGGCCCTCTTCGAAAAATACGTCTTCAACCTGAAGGAGAAGGCCTTGGACCCCTTCCTGGACAACGTCAACTTCCGCCGCGCCATCAAGGATTTCGGCAAAGAGGAGTTCAAGACCTACGACAAGCGGATCCGCGACGACGTCACCTTCCTCATCGGCAACCTCTGCAGCAAGTACCGCTACACCAAGAACGGCGCCAAGGAGGTCTGCATCTACGTCATCGACAACGACCTGGCCCGGACCTTCGGGCGGACGTAAGGGGCTCCTTCCCATACCTCCCGGGCAACGGCTTCCCCCCACGGATTCGTTGAGGCGACGTGACCTGACTTCCAAATACAAACCATTCAGGCCAGCGTGAAATAGAACGTGGCCCCTTCACCCGGCGCCGCTTCCGCCCAGACGCGGCCGCCATGCCGGTGAATAATCCGCTGCACCGTCGCAAGGCCGATTCCGGTGCCTTCATATTCGTCCGCTTTGTGCAGCCGCCGGAACGGGTCAAAGAGCGTGTGGACATAGGCCATATCGAATCCGCAGCCATTGTCCCGGACGAAGTAGACGCGCTCTCCGCCCCCATTGGCAACATTAAACTCGATGCTTGCGCATGCCTCTTTGCAGGTGTACTTCCAGGCGTTGACCAGAAGATTCTGCAGCAGGGCCTTGAGAAGTGTCGGGTCTCCCTGGGCCTGAACGTCCGGAGCGATGACCCATTCCACGCATCGATCAGGTTCCAGATGCTTGAGGTCCTCCGTTATCCCCCGGACCAGGCCGCTGAGATCGACCTCCTTGCGCCGCAGTTCACTGCGGGTGACCCGGGAGAGTTCCAGAAGGCCGTCGATGAGGTGCCCCATCCGTTCGGCGGCGGAACTAATCCGTTCCAGATAGTTCCGGCCGGTATCATCGAGCCGGTGGGCGTATTCGTCATGGAGTATGGCGCTGAACCCGTTGATGCCGCGCAGGGGGGTGCGCAGGTCATGGGAGACCGTGTAACAGAAGGCTTCCATCTCTCGGTAGGACTCCTCCAGTTCCGCGGTCCGCTCCCGAACCCGCTGTTCAAGCTCGAGATTCAGTTTATGCACCTGCTCTTCGGCCAGCTTCCGCTCTCCGATCTCCTGGAGCAGGTCGTCATTGGCCTTTTTCAGTTCCGCCGTCCGCTCCTGGACCAGGGCCTCAAGGTGCTCCCGGTATTTCCGCAGTTCTTCCTCGGCACGTTTGCGTTGACTGATGTCGCGAATCGATTCGATGGCGCCGATGATGGCACCGCTGCCGTCGAAAAGCGGGGCGGCTATCCCCGACATGAAGGCGCCGGCGCCACCATGCACCCGGGGGACAAATATCTCCGTAGCGAGGGTACTCCCCACTTGGTCAAGATATTCAAAGTTCCCTCTGGCCGGGGAGCTCTCCCCCTCGAAGATGAGGTCTACCAGAATCGGCCGCGGCTCCCCGTAGAAGGGAACCGCGTAGGCATAGTCACCCTTGCCGATGATCTCTTCCTTCTTCACGCCGCTAATCTCCTCGAGGGCACGATTCCACGCAACCACCTTCCGGTCGCGATCGACGACAAACGTGGCATCGGGAAGAAACTCGATGATTTCCTGCAATCTCCTGTTCTGCTCGCTTATCTCCTGCTTACGCCTCATGGCTTCGTCCAGACGCGTCTGAAGCACGAGATGTGTCATGTTGAGGCGGACAACGAAGAACGCGCCACCCAGGACAGCTGCCGCCAGGACTCCCATCCCCACGAAAAACTGCCATGGGGCTACTCGCCCCAGGACGTCGGCCGCGGGAACTATGCTGAACAACAGGAAGGGTGTGTTTTTTACCGGGACATTGAGGACGATCACCCTCTCCCGCCTACCGCCGGCTCCGTTGACGGTGAACTCCCGGGGCGTCCCGCCGGGAACTGACAGGTAATCGTGCGGCAGATGCGTCGTATCCGTCAGCAGGCAGTCTTTCCCATCCCTGGTGACCAGACAGGTTCTATGGGTTTTCGATATTTCCGGAGGCAGCCGCCGGGGGATTGTGCCAGGTGACAGCCACGCCAGAATCTGCCCCTCATGAATACCTTTCAACCGGTAGGGCATGGAAACCATCAGCGCCTTTCCGTTTTCAACGACCATGACGGCGCCGGTCCGGGGCTCAGGGGCCAGGAATCGTTTCCAGCTCGTGCCGGCAGCGAGCGAATACGCAGGGGAGGCGGTATCGACGATGAGCGTGCCGTGGGAGTCGATCAGGGCTATGCGGGCATAGACCGCTTCGCCACTGATTCGTTTGCGCTGGATCAGATCGAGAAACCGCTCCTTGATCGGCGGCAAGCTGAGGTTCAGGCCGTACTCCATGCTCATGCCGAGAGCCTTGCTCTCGAAGAAAACCGCGACCTCCCTCGTTAGTGCCAGGTTGGCCAGGTCATCCTGCCGTTCGGAGAAAAAATAGCTGAGGTTATCGGCACTCCGGTCGGTCTCATTCTTCAGGTATTCAAGCATCGTCTGCCGCGTGGCCATCTCCGAGCGGTAGTTCGTAATGATGAGAATACAGACATAGGCCACGAGCAGCATCCCGACCACGAGCGTTGCCCGGTTGTTCCGGACGGCCCGCTGCTTTAGGTGCAACAGCTCAGATTTTTCCTGGGCCGGTTCCGGCTCGAAATTCATCGTGCGCGTCCTTGGCTGTCCTTTTTGCCTGCACCATGGAAAAATTCCGGGAAGTACCCGGGGGCGAAGGGGTAGTATTTTCGGACGAGCCGATCATAGGTCCCGTCTTTTCTGCATTGCTCCAGGAACCGGTTGAAGGCAGCGCGCAGAAGCGGCGACTCCTTTCTGAACGCCGCACTCATCTCCTGTACGCCGCTTATGGGGCCGATCACCTTGATCTTCCCCGGCCATTTCTGGAGGGCCACGAGAACATCGGGGACATCAAGGAGCGACATCTCGGCCTCCCCCTTGATGATGGCGGGAGCAAGTTCGTCAGGTGCCCCCACCTTGGGGATGCTGATGACGGCGCCGGTCTCTTCAATGCCGTAGAGAGCCGGATCAAGGCAGGAACCGGGCGCGCAAAACAGGGTACGGCCCCGAAGAAGCTTTTTCACGCGCCCGATGTCCCGGGAGAGGGAGCCGCTCGGCCGAATCGGCCGGACGGGAGAATCGGCACGGGCAATCACCCATACCTGCGTCGGGAAGAGCGGTTCGGAAAAGGCCACAGCCCGCTCACGCCAAGGAAGTACCGTCATCCCGGTGGCGATGATGTCACCCCGGTATTCTCCTCCGCCGGAATGCTGCGCTGCATCATTCCCGTTGCCCCTTTGCTTTTCGGTCAAATCGGCGATTGCCGCATTCCAGCTCGTCTTGACAAACTCATAGCGGACGCCGAGAGACGCCGCGAAAAGCTGGACCAGCTCCACATCCATGCCGTCACCGCTCCCCGTCACGAAATAGGCATAGGGGATGCCAAGGTGGCGCAGAACCCCGTTTCTCCTGACCTCGTCGAGATCCCTGCCCCAAGCCCTTTGCGTACCAACGGCAAGCAGCGCATTCACCATGAGGAGCGCCAAGAGTATGACTCTCCTGCCTCCGGTTAATCCAACTCTCTCTATTGCCAAGATCGTGTATCCCTTCCCTCTCGTTTCACAGGATTATACAGCCATTAAAACACTTTTATAATCAAAATTTTCGTACTCCTAAAAATGGAATGTGCCGAAATTCGTTACCGAAACCATGCTCTACCACCGTGATCCGGGGTCGGCCTCCCAAGACGAGGCCGACCTTGTCTCCATCGTTACCGTCGCCGACCTCTTCTGCCGCTGGCGAAGCATCGACTACGGCGGGTATGAGGCGAGCGATGGCGGTGAGTCCGAGTATGAAACATGGTGTCGCATGGCCGCGCACTTTCCGGGGATCGACCGAGGCACCATAGAGGCAATCATCGGTGACCTGGACAACTCCATCGAAGATATCCGGCTCCAGGTGGAATCGATCTTTCTGTTCATTTAGGGCATGTCGGAAATTCACGACATGCCGCACACCGATAACGACCTTTCCCGCTAACTCATTCAACCGCGGCTGTCGCCGTCAGGCCTTCCATGAGCCGGCGCTTCTTGGCCTCGGACAACTTTGCTTCCGGATGAGCAAGGCGATACCCCCCTCGTTTGCAATCACTTTTTGACAAGCATGGCGGAGAATCTACAATTACAGCATGCCAACCATGCTCCCCATGCGGCGGAGAAGGTACGTCGGTATTAGCATTAGGCGGGCACCCAGGCAATCGACAAGAGCCGAGCGGGCACAGGGAAGTACCTCGCTGTCCCAAGAAAGGAGGAGGCATGGTAGAGGTCATATACGAGGTGGGGGGAATTCCCGATCTTCCCGCCTGGGCCGGCACCACGCTGGCGTTTCGCATCGACACCGGCACCCTGGATGCCGGTTTCCCCCCCGCGATGGCTGTTGACCACCATCCCGCGGGTCAGATCAGCTTCGATCCCGCCAGCGGGGCCTTCTCCTACGAGGCGCAGCAGGGGGACAAGCTCCCCTTCACGGTGACCTTTTCGGGCCAACGAGAGGGGAAGGCGATCAGCCAGAGTGTCGTCATTACCCCGGTCCCCCGGCTCCCCGCGGAGCGGGACTACATCGTCAGCCATCCGGCACAACCCGACCCGGCCAGCTCCCTCTACATCCACCGCTCAGTGAAGCCGAACGCCGACGGTTCGGAGAATCACCTGGTTACGGGGATGCGGGTGGTCTTTGACCGCTTCAGCAACGTCAACAACCTCCATGTCTCCTACAACGTCGACCGCACCGGGAAACTCCCGGACGCACCGGACCCGAAGGGAACGGTCAGGAGCCTCACCCTCTGCGCCGATCAGCTCGTGATCAGGGGAGAGCTGTCACTCCCCGAAACCGACGTCACGATCTTTGCCCGGGAGCTGGTGTTCGAAGACCTGGATAGCCAGCCGGGGCGCATCGACACCTCACCGCTGGCTTATGCCCTGGAGAAGGCTGCCGATGCCCAGCGGACGACCAATACGCCGGGGGGGAGCGGCCAGCCGGGTCGGCGGGCCGGGAACGTGAAGGTCTATCTCAAGAATTTCCAGGTGCCCCAGGAGACCTCCGCCCTCGCGCGATTTGTCATGAAAGGGGGCAACGGCCAGCACGCCGGCCTGGGGGAAAACGGTCCGGCCGGAGAGGACCGCTCCCACATCTATGGGCAGACCTTCACCTGCGACGGAAAACCCCTCAGCGTGACCTTCGATCCACCGGCCGTCTACTGGAAATGGCACTACAAATGGGCCGCCTTCGACCAGCAGAAGACCTGGGGGGCGCCGAACTTCCCCACCTCCGGCAAGGACGCCCTCCCGCCCGGCACGCCGGGGGACGGCGGTGACGGCGGCGCCTTTACCGCAAACCGGGACTTGGCCCCCTTCGTGGACAACACCGGCGGCGCTGCCGGCAACCCCGGGGTGGATGTCCATGGCGGCAGGCCGGGATACCCCCTGACGAGCGCCCAGTACGAAGTGACCATCTGGTACAACCTCTTCACGGGTCCCCATTTCGACGGCGCCCAACCGAAACGGAGCGCCGGCCCCGAGACCACCCACGCCGGGAAATCCTACCCCGCACCGCAGGCGGCAAAGCCCAGAGGCTCCCAGCCGGCTCCCACCCTGATCCAGTGCCCCAACGCCTGGCTCCATCCCCTCCAGCTCCAGACCGTCCTGCAGTTCGTGCGGGACGCATACCTGGCCGAAGACCGGGAGACGGTGGCGGCCATTCTGGCCGACTACCGGGACGCCCTGATGATGGACCCGCCGGCCGAGACCGGCTGGGGAACGCAGTTCGACATCTCCCGGTACTACGCCACCCAGGCGGAGGTGGTAACCCTGCTCCATCGCCTCCAGAGCCACCTGGATTACTACGGCAACCCGGCGGGGTGGACCCCGCTCCTCTCCCTGCAGGCCAACCTGCAGCTCTATGAGAACGAGATCGCCGATGCCCTGAGGACTCTCGTTCTCGTCAGCTGGATCAGCCAGGAGGCGGTCCAGACGGAAAACGCGGCGGCCGCCATGCAGAGCGCCATCCAGGAGCTGGACAAGGATGCCGCTGCAGCGGTCAAGGAGGTCCAGGCCGCGGAGAAGGGGCTCAGAGAGATCAGCGACCGCATCTACAGCCTCAGCCATGAGCTCTCCACCCTGAACAACGACTTGGCGGCCCTCCAGGAGCGCCTCCTGGCCGAAGCCCACAACACCATGCAGACCAAGGCCCTCATCAACCTGGGGGTCAAGACCTTCTCGGCCATCTGCTCGGTCATCCCCTACGGGCAGCCGGCCCTGGGGGCCGTGGGATCCATGGCCACGGTCATGGCGGATTACGCCACCGGCGGCGACGAGCCCCTCGACACGGCCGGCAGGCTCGGCGGCATACTGGCCACCTACGGCAAGGCCAAGCTGGACGAAAAGGCGGGGGAGATCACCAAGGCGGCTGACAAGAAAAAGCCCGACCCGGAGGCGGACAAGGCCAAGGAAAAGGCCGCACAGCTCACCCACGTCGGCAAGACCATCGGGCCGGCGGTCGCCCAGATCTCCGAGGCGCTCACGGGGCTGAGGGTCCCCCAGAGCGAGGTGGATGCCGAACTGGCGCGCCTCGAGGCAAAGACGCCCGAATTCAGCGAGATGGTAAAGAAGATCCAGGGACTCAACCGGAGAAAGGCGGCGTTCGCCGAGAAGCTGGACGAAACCCTCCAGGCCTTTGGGGGGGCCTATGGGAGGATCGCCTCCAACCTCCTGGCCATGGGTACCCTGACCCTGCAGGAGCGGGACACCCTCGCCCACCTGGACCACGAGGCACTCCTCTTTACCCGCGACCTGGGCCAGCGGGCCCGGCAGACCCTGGTCAAGTATCTCTACTACCTGATCAAGTCCTACGAGACCTCAGTGCTCAGGCCGATCGACAGTGCGAACTACCAGCTGACCGACATCTTCGACAAGATCAGCGACCTCCTCCAGGCGGGCGAGAGCCGCTCCAAGCTGGACGTCACCAAGCTCGGGGTGTTTGCCGACCAGCTCAAGCCCCTCTTCCGGGACAACCTGAGCCGAATCGAGCACAAGCTCATCGAGGACTTCCGCCCCGAGTACACCATCCGGCTCGAATCGCGGCTCTCCGCCGACCAGACCTCCGAGATCATCCAGCAGCTGAACGGCACCGGCGAGGCGGTCATCAACCTGAGGGAGAGCGGCCTCATCCTCCCTGACCGGGAAAAGGTCAAGATCGCCGACATCGAAGTCGCCGGGCTGGGATTCGGGGAGCAGCCCCTGCCGGCCGGCGGAACCCTGGAGATCACCCTGGAGCCCCTCGGCGACGGCACCATCCGCTCCGAGGACCGCCTCTACGCGGTGCGCCATCCGGCGGGCAGCGGCCAGGGCGAAGGGTCGGACGTGCCGTCCCAGCAGATCTGGGGAGCCACCTACCACTTCAGCAACCGGCAGCTCTCTCCCATCAAGCCGAGCAGCGAATCCCTGGCCCTCCTGGGGTACCTCCTCCGGGAGACCGACGACAAGACCAAGGAAAAGCTCGCAAAGCCGGCGGCCTGGACGGACCTGCGCATCCGGTACCGGCGCTATGTGGAAGGGGGGCCCGACCTCGACAGCCTCCTGCTCACGTGGCAGTTCAATTTCGCCACCCCATCAACCACCAACCGGTACGTCCTGGACGTCCGCACCGACGGCGGCACGGTTCCGCTCATCCAGTGCTCGCCGCCGGACATCAACGAGCGGTCCGACGGTTTCGGCTCCCTCTACCGCATTTACCGCCGGGCGACCCCCATAACCCTCGCGGCCCCGCTGGGGTACGGCGATCTGCTCTTCAGCCACTGGGAGATCATCAACACCGACACCATGAAGAGCCAGGTTCTCCACGACCCGAGCTGCTCCTTCAGCATCGAGAACAACCTCCGCATCATTTGCGCGTATCAGGAGAAACATCCGACTGTCATGGTCGCCATGCCGAAAATCCGGACCCGGGGAAAGCAGCTCACCGATGAGATGCTGTTCAAGGCCCTCGTCGAGGCTTCCGAAGCCGGGACGCCCCTGTCGAGCGCCATTCTCAACCAGCCGTCCGTGACCACAGGGCTGAATCGGGGATATCTCCCCGACAAGGCGGAGTTCACCACGCTGGAAGGCCCCCGGGAGGGAGATGGCCTAACCTGGTACAAGATTGACTACCGGGGGATAGTCGGATGGGTGCATGAGGTGAGGGAATGAGGTGGCTGGCATTCATGGCGCGCGGGTGCGTGACGAGGTGAGGCGGCTCGGAAGCCCGTCCTCCGATCCCCGACCCTGCTAACGACCCAACAGGCGCTCATCATAGGTGAACGGCGTAACATCAACGATACTCACGGTGGAGAACTCGGAGTGCAGAGGGTTGATGAGGATATTCCATCCCTCCCCGCGGACCGCCGCGGAGGGAACTTTCAGGAGCAGGGAATGTCTCTCTCGCGCCCACCTGCCGCCAATCTCCATGAGGGATGCGTTGGGGTACGGAAGGAGCCAATGGGCGGGGAGAGACTGAACTGTCATGATTTCCAGGCTTGCCTCGTCCGGCGCCTCGTAGACGATGCGGCTGTATCGCTTCGGTGTCGAGAGTCGAACCAGAACCTCAAGAGCAGCCAGGGCCACCGATTCGGCAGTATAGAGCATCGGAACCCCCTTGGGGTTCCAGCGTCCGCCGTAGAGCCTCGCGCCGTCACCGGAGAGGTCTCGGGCAAACTGCTCCTCAGCGATCCTGTACAGGAGCATCAGGCAAAGATTCCGTGCTGGAGCCTGCCGAGTTCGTCAAGAACCTCCTGGATGCCGGTGAATGATGAGAGGTAATCCATGGGGCGTTTGAAGCGGAAGGTATAGTTAGGGGTCTTCAGCCAGAGGATGGCGTTCGCCGGGGTTTCCAGGACTTCCACTGCCCGCTCGTAGACCCTGCCGACTGTCATGAGGTGATCGGAAAGATGAGCATCAAGGCATTCACCCCGGTAACGGGCAAGGGTTCGGCGAGAAACGGGGAGTATTTTACAGAGTTCCTCCATGCTCAGTTCGAGAAGACCGGCGAGTCGTTCAACGGTAACATACGGAAGACCCTGTTCGACAATCTCGACCGGAGAACGGTTCACTTCATCATAACCAAGTATTTCCGCCAACGCCGAAGCTCCCATGGCATTCCCCCTGCTTATTTGGGTAAATTGTCCCAAACAGATTGCCAATTGTCAACAAGAATACCCAAAAAGGATGTCGGCCAATTGCTTCGATGGAACAAGGCGTGGGTATTCACTGGCGATAATATGCCACCAGCTCCTGCCTCCTGCCGTACGACGCCGGATCGGATTGCCGCACCTGGACGCTGTCATCCCCGATGGCAGCAACGTACTCCGTGGTCGTATCGCGCTCCGTAACTACGGCCTGTGATTCAGCCGTGGAGAGATTCCAGGTGATCTTCATGCTGTCCGCATGCCTGTCGCCCACAAAATGATCTATGACGTAGGTGACGGTATTCCCCTCCTTGCGGGCATGGATAGCGAACCGCGTGTCGCCTTCAACGTACTGGAACTCCTTCTCGCCTTCAGCCACCGGGTTTCTGCCACTCCAGAATTCTATGGTGTTGAACGCGATAAAGTCAGCAAGGGCTGCTACGCCGTAGACGGGAACGATGATGAATACCCAGGTGAGGGCGCTTCTCAGATATTTATCCCTCACCTGGCCGTTTACCTGATAGATCTTCCTGGTCAGGGCGAACTTTCCGTAACAACCGCACAATGACGTTGATGACATGATGGCAAGCAGAACAAGGGCAACAATGCGTTTCATAACGATCTCCTTAGGTTCGGAAGCCACGGGTGATCCCCATGAATAATGCGACTCTTCCGGTTGTCACTACTCAGTACATATATGTCGGGGAGGCTTGGGGGTGAAGAAGTCTATCCGGGCATCTGCCAAACAATCACTACGGGTTTCGAGACCGATTTCGAGTATTCCAGGGTGCCATCGAAATATGCCGTGGCGCGTACTTCCTCGCCCGCCGGGAACTGATCCAGGATCTCATAGTCGAACGTAGAGGCCGGTCCGAGAGTGATTTCCTCCCAGATGGAGGGCCGGCCCGGCCGCTGGACATGGAGAAGTATTCTCTGCGCCCCCACATCGGGGCTCACCGCCCCGAACAACTTCAGCTTGTTCGGGAGGATGGCGCCGTCCAGGGTCGTGGTGGTCCTGAGGCGCGGCTTGATGGTGTATTTTGCCCCGCCCCAGCGCTCGTAGCCGTCATCATCCCGCCGCCAGGCTTCGAGGACAAAGGATATGTCCTTGCCACAGGTGGCCGTGAGGAGGGACTCCTCCAGGTCAACCCGCACCCTGAAATAGCCCCGGGAGAATGGCGCGATCTGCATCCGCGCCGGGGTGACCGTCACCGTGGCGCCGGTGCGGAGCCCCCTCGGCTGCAGGTTGACCTCCTCCAGATAGGAGCCGGCATTGTTCACCTGGAACGTGAACTCCACCGGTTCCGGCGGACTATCGGCAGTGGCCTCGAGGATAAAGGCATTCTGCTGGGCCCAGTCATTGCTGGCGTTGGTGTCGTCGCTCGCCAGCGCCACGCCGTTATCGTCCCGGGGCACGTCGCGGTCGCCGATCTGGGCCCGGAAGCAGACATGGGTGTCGATGTCGCTTTTCACCGGCCAGTCAAAGGAGACGATCTGGGGGTCGGCACCCAGGGGCTCCGGCAGCAGCGCCTCCTTCTCGAAGGCCTTTGCCCAGTCGCCGGCCCCTTCCGGGAGCCGCAGAACCAGCCACGCCTGCACGTTCTCGGCGGTTGCGTCACCGAAATTCCAGACCCGCACGGCCACCTTGTGCATCAGCGTCTCATCGGGATCCGCAGGGACCCGGAAGGTTTCCTCATCGGGGGCGTTCTGGTCTTCCGGAAACACGAAGCTCCCGTCCTCTCCGATATCTTCCGGCTTGATCACCGCGATGTCGGGGCTCTGCCAGTCCGGGGTGCTGTCCACAAAGCCGAGATCGATGGCGGGGCCCCGGTCCCAGCGGATGCGGAGCCTCACCACGTCGAACGGAGCGGCCGCGCCGGTCCCCGTGGCCCATTCGAGCACCTCCACGTTCAGCCCCACCTCGGGAAATTCGGCCGATTCGGCAAAATCGTAGCTGTCCCCCACGGCCCGCAGGTCCATCGACAGGAGGTGCACCTTGAGCCGGTAGCGTTCAAGGACCCCCCGGGTAGTTCCCGCATCCTCGACCTCAATCTCGGCGTAGCGGGTGTCGTCCTCGGGGTCGATGGCATTGGTGATCAGGACCCGGGTCGGAGATATGTTCTGGGAAAAGCTCACTCCCGGGCCCCGCAGTTCCAGGATATCGAACTGGCGGCCGTCGCCCCCGAGCCGCAGGAACACAGCCGCCACCACCGGGGTCCCCTCCGCCATGCCGGGGAGGAGGTTCTGGGCCAGGGTCTGCCGGTCAGCCCCGTCCAGCAGCGGGTCCCAGTGCTCCAGCTGGATGATGACCACCTCTTCATCAACGGTGTCATCCCCTCCGGGCCGGTCAAGCAAGAGGATGGCATCGTCGTCGAGCCACCCCTTGATCCGCTGGTGATAGGCGCAGAAATGGGCAAAGGCGTTCGAATCACCCATGATGCAGTGGCCGCCGATATAGTCCACCAGCTTTCGCAGGCCGCTGCCTCCGTAAAGATCCTTGAGGCCCATGAGACCGTGGCCCAGTTCATGGGCAAGGGTCACCGCACTGGCTTCGGGCCGGTTCGGATCGTCGATGCTGCCGGGCGCGATCATGGTGACAATGGTTGCGCGGTTCCCCCCGAAGGGGAGGACCGGTGTCGCCCGCTGGTCGGCCTTGGTGTCCCTGGTCTCGTGGCGATGGGAGGAGGCCCGTTCCCCCTTGACCAGGTCCGGTTCCGCCGCCGTGCCGCCGATGGTTGGATAGACCGGGGTGACCACCATGGCATGGATTGTGTTCAGGGAGCACTCGATGGGACCCTCGATGCCGACGCAGTTGAAATACCGGTTGAAGACATTGATGGCGAATTCCTCGGAGCCGGCCCCTTCGATGGTCTTGTCGATCATGGCGGTGTAGACGTCATCGAACAGGGTGTCGTCCTTGAATTTCGGCCCCCCGCTGCCGGAAAAGCTGGTGTCGGCCCCGACGACTTCCTGGGGGTTGTCCATGCCGACGGATTCGAGCCCGGTCTGGGAGATCACCTCGATTTTCGCGGGATCGCGGCCATGACCGGTGGAGAGGTTGATGCGGACGGCGAGTTCATTGCCGGCAACGGAGACGCTCGCCCCCCAGGTATCGGAGAAATCGAAATACGACAGATTAAGGTCCGGACCGAATTCGGGGCTGCGGGCCGAGGCGTCCGCCAGGTTGCGGCGAAGGTATTTCTGCATGTTCCCTTCGTCTCCCGGCAGGAAGAAGGTTGCGGCCAGGGATCCGGCATTGAGCTCGCTGAGGAGGGGATCGAGGTCGAAGGCGATCACCTGGGGCACGGAGCCGCCGGGACCGGCGGCAAAGGAGAGGGAGACATGGAGCACGCCGGTCTCCTCCCCGTCGTCGTGCCAGAGGACCGACGGCCGCTCGAAGAGCCCCCCGAGACCCGGGGCGCTGGCGAGCATCTCCTCGATGGCATCGGCCAGGTGCTCCAGTTCGGCGTCCCCCGCCTCCAGTGCGGTACGGGTGAGATCGATGGCAATGGGGGCGGCCAGGGCGTTGGTGTCGACGGTGATGGAGAATGCCCCACCCTGCCGGTCGGTTCCGTCAATGGTGATGATTCTGACCCCTCCGGAGCCGAGGGTGATCGTGGGGAGCGCGTTGGGAATCCGGCTGGCATAGCTTGCGGCCGGGAACCGGATCTCAAATTCCTGGGGTTCGTAGGTCTCCGTCGGCGCAGCGATGGCATTCACGCGCAATTCTTCATCGCCGGAGAAGGAGATCGTGACCCCTCCCCCCGGCAGGGGAACCGTGCTCCGCACGTGACCGGGGTCCCAGGCCGGCCCCCAGTATTCCTTGAAGGGCTTCGGCAGGGCGATGGGCTGACCGGTGTAGAGGTCCGGCGTATCGACCCCGAACCAGATGAACTGCACATCCACGCCGGTGTTGTCCGGGGGGAGGTGCCGGGTCGTTTCGACGTAGAAATCGCGCACCTTCTGGATAATTCCTTCGACTTCGTAGAAATGGGCGAAGTCGGACGTGTCGCCCAGGGCATTGAAGGGCTGGCCGGGCTCCAGTGCGGGGACGATCAGGACACGCCTGACGCCGGTCTGCTGTCCCCCGGAATCATAGCCGACCGTCGGGGAGGTCCCCATGAACACCGCCGAGGTGGCCGTGCTTGTGAGGTCGAGTCCGGGTTCCGGCACTACCGGCGCCGGGTCGAACAGCGCGACCCCGCCGGTGCCGTCCAGGATCAGGGCGAGATCGGCGTCACGGGCGATGCGCATCGAGATCCTCCCCCGGAAGGCGCGATGCTCGTAGAGCGGCCTCAGGGTCTGCCGGTCGAGAACGGCAAGACGGCGGCCATCGGACGATGTTGCAATGACGGTGCGCCTGGTTCTTCCCACCGAGGCCACGTTCCAGTTGAGCTCAACAGCACAAGGGGGTTCATCCGGTTCGCAGATGTTGACGGTCACGAGCATGGCGCCAAAGGCATAGGTAATGAAACAGCCGTCCGGATCGCCGTCATCCCCCGGCACGCATCGGCCATCGGGCTCCTGCCGCCTCGGCGGCCGGTCCACGCTGCTGTCACCGCCGCGCTCCGGCGGCCTGCAGTGGGACCTGCACCATGATGGCGTGCAGGGGTCAGGCTCGGGCAGGTCCCGGGGTGGGGGCTGCGGGCGGCAGTCGGATGGCGCGCAGGGGTCGTGCCGTGCCGCCGTGTCGAGCACGCGGAGTCTCCGGTTGCCCGGCTCCGCGACCAGCACCTCGTCGCGGGGTCCGCTCCTCAGCGTCACGCGGGGGGTCGACAACGGCTCCCGCCGCACGATGCGGCCGTCGCGCCGGCGCAGGACCACCAGCTGGGGAGGCCCTCTGAAATCGCCGGCAAGGGCCAGCACCACGTGCTGACGGGTGGCTACGGCGGCGAGGGGCCTCTCCGGCACCTGGCCCAGAACCTGGATGGTGCCCCCGGCCAGGTGGGCCACCGTCGTTTCCCGGCCACAGGGAAAGTGTGCAAAGAGCGCCCCGTCAGGGGCCATCATCAGCCCGACGGCCTTGCCGGGGAGCTTGAACCGCTGCACCCGTTTGGCCGTGACGGTGGTGGGGCTGCGGACAAGGAGGAAGGTTTCCACCCGCTGGCCGGTGGCGACGGCGACCATTGTGCCGTCGGGGGAGAATTCCAGCAGGGTGTCGGGGTAAAGCTTCGGTAGGCCCCGGATGGGGATTGGGCGGAGGGTGGGGGGCGGCGGGGGGCGAACTGCATTGTCCTTGCACCCCGTGAGGTCTCGCGTGTGCGTCCTGGCAATGGTCATGGTGGATCCTCCCTGATTCGCAACCGCATCGTCGAAAAACTCCGTATTCCGGTATCCAATCAGCAGTTGCCGGAAGTTCTTCTACTCGCCTCAAGTAGCGAGTCTCCCCACGGCGCCGTGTCCACGCATAGTTCCAGCAGTCGGGAAATGTTGTGGGTATAGGGGAAGTCGATTCGATGACGGACAAGGTAGGCTTTCAGGGACTTTTCAGCGCATTGCTGGGCGTGGTAGGCCACAAGCCGGTATGACACGCCGGTTGAGAGGGTAAGGGCATGTCGGGCGAGTTGCATATCCTCGTCGGCATAGTTGAGCCACTGATTGACTTTGCGCTGTATGTCCGCCTCAGTGACGCTCATACAGCACCTTCCCTTCCCTGGAGGCCGGGCGCGCAATGGTCCCGGGAATTTCCGATCCCGCTCAAACTCCTCCGGCGTGAGGACAACAATGTCCCGTGCAAGGCCAAGCCCGCGAAGAGCCCTGTCCATTTCCAGCATCAGCGTCCTTCGCCTGCCGGTCAGTTGGGTAATGACGAGAAAATCGGCGTCGCTGCGGCTGTCCGCGGTGCCCCGGGCCTGGGAGCCGAACAGGATGATCCGCTCCGGATCGAAGCGCTCAACCAACCGTCGGATTGCGGCTTCTATGATTTCCTCAGGAATCATTCGATCTGGGCCTTTCTATTGGCGTGTGTTCTGTGTCAGAGCGTTCGCCCAATACTGTTATCTGGTTGACTGTTGCATAATTCTACCGGTAATCCTTTAACTTTCAAGCAGAAAGGCCCGCCGGGAAATCCAGACGGACCTTGTGTTGAATAAAGAAATGTGATGGATTGAAAACCTTCAATGTGGGGGCGGGACAGTGTGATTTGTCGACTAAGATCAGAGCTAGTCAGCTAGTTAATGTCCCCTCGGGCGTCCCCCTCCGTTGTGATCCGCGCCACCTGGGCCTCGCTGGACCAGGCGAAGCAGACCGGCGCATCGTTCCGAAGCATATCGATCATTACGGAGAGATCGGAGAGGCAGGGGGAATAGAGGTAGCCCTCTCAAGTTTGAGATTTGGAGACTTGACCCCCGTTAGTTGCATTGACCCCCGTTAGTTGCAGAGACTTGACCCCCAGCAGTTGCATGAAAGAATTCCTGCGCCATTTGCTGCAACGTGGCGAGGATATGCTCCTCGCTGCGCCCCATCTGTTGAAGCAAGCCTGCGTAGTTGTTGACGGCGTCCTGCAAGTGCGGATGCGGATGACCGGTGGTGCGGGTGAACGTGAGGAAGATTTCCAGATGCCGCAGCATCAATGGCTCGGCCTCCGCCAGCCGATCCGTGGCCTTGAGCAACTGGGCCAGGTTGTTGAGCTTGAAGGCGACGCTCGGATGCTCTGGGCCATAACTCTGCTCGTCAATGGCCAGCGCTCTTCGCATGAGCGGCTCGGCCTCCGTCAGCTGATTTGTGTAGTAGAGCAATGCGGCCAAGTTGTTGAGGTCTGCGGCAATGTCGGGATGGTCCGGGCCAAGGCTCTCCTCGTCAATGGCCAGCGCTCGACGCATGAGCGGCTCTGCTTCTGCCAGCCGATTCGTGTTCTGGAGCAACTGGGCCAAGCTGCTGAGGCCTATGGCGACTTTGGGATGCTCCGGTCCATAACACTGTTCGTCAATGGCCAGCGCCCGACGCATGAGTGGCTCGGCCTCCGCCAGCCGATTCGTGTCTCGAAACAATTCGGCTAGGCTGCTGAGGCCTATGGCGACTTGGGGATGCTCCGGGCCATAACACTGCTCATTAATGGTCAGTGCCTGACGTATGAGCGGTTCAGCTTCTGCCAGCCGATTTGTGTTCTGGAGCAACAGAGCCAAGTTGTTGAGGCGGATTGCGACATCGGGATGCTCCGGGCCAAGGCTCTGCTCGCTAATGGCCAGCGCCCGGCGCATGAGCGGCTCGGCCTCCGCCAACCGATTGGTGGCTCGGAGCAACTGGGCCAGGTTGTTGAGGTTTCTGGCGAAGTCGGGATGCTCCGGGCCAAGGTTCTGTTCGCTAATGACCAGCGCCAGCCGATAGAGCGGTTCGGCCTCTTCCGGCCGATTCGTGGCTTTGAGCAGCTGGGCTAGGTTGTTGAGGCTTCTGGTGAAGTCAGGATGGTCCGGGTCAAGGCTCTGCTGAAAAATAGCCAGCGCCCGCCGCATGAGTGGCTCGGCCCGTTGCCATTCGGCAACGCCGTGCCAGAAGAAGAATCCGACCGCATTGCAAAGTTGGGCTGCCTCGGGGTGCTGGTGCTCCACCCAGATATCGGTCATTGCCTCCAGCGGTTCGAGTTCCCACCGGGACTCGTGCCACTGTGTCGTCTTTTCCAGCGTCGCAACGCGGGATCTGATATGGACGGTGAGCTTCTCTTGAAGGTCGGCCCGATCCTTCCGCAGCTCTATTTCCAGCACCTGCTGCAGAAGCCGGTGAACGGTGACCACCCGCGGTTCGAGGGTTGTGGAAAAGAGCCGCATTCCGATGAGTGTGTAGATGAGCTGGGTCCAGGGGGCCCTTTGACAGATCGGTGCGTCTGTGGCCAGTTCAGGGTGCAGCTCTTCGGCGATGGCGCGCAGCCAGGGGAGCGCCACGGCGTCGGGACCCATCAGGGCGGCAAGCTGCAGGACGGTGAGCGCCGGGGGGGCGAGCCGCTTCAGGGTCGGCCGCAGCGTGGCGGTGACCTCTCGCAGTTGGGACATGACCCCATCGGTGCCGCCACGTTTCAGATCCTCTTTCAGGATCGGCACGTAGCCGGGCAGGTCCACTGCATATCCCGAGGCTGCAATCCGGGGATCGCTCTGCCCCAGGTAGACGGCTGCCGTCTCGACGGCGAGGGTGAGCCCTCCCAAGAGCCGGATGATCTCGTGAGCGGCGGCCTCGTGGTCGTCTGAGGCGAAGCTCTGGCTGGGCTGGTAGCGGCGGATGAGATCGACGGCCTGCGCTTCGGGGAGCCGGTCGAGGTCCAGAGGACGGATGAGGGCGCCAGCGTGTTCGAAGTCGGCGGGGGCCAGCCGGGTGGTGTAAAGCAGACGCGCCCAGGGCTGATCCTTCAGGAATTCGAGTCGCCCCGAAGCCAGCAGGAGGAGGTGGTCCACGTTGTCCAGCAGGAACAGCGCCGGCCCGCGGGGGCGCAGCAGATCGAACACCCGCTTGACCGCCAGTGAGTCGTCGAGCTTCTCCGCTTCGGTCAGCTTGTCGCTGAGATCAAGATCATGGACTAAGGTGCAAAAGACACCCAGCATGTTTTCGCGCCCTTCGCAGCGCAACAGCCAGCAGCCGCCGGGGAAGGCGTCGGCTTCGTTGTAGGCGAAGGCTAGGGCCAGGGCGGTCTTGCCTATGCCGCCGATGCCGTGCAGGCCGGCGGGGGCCACTGCGGGGTTAGCGAGCAGGGCGTCGTGCAGCCGGGCCAGTTCCAGTTTGCGCCCGACGAAGTTGGCGTTGGGCCAGGGGAGGTTACCGCGCCGGGCGCGGTCCAAGGTCAACAGCCGCAGTCGCTGGGCGACGTGCTCGGTGAGGAGTGTCAAATCGGCGCGGGCGGATTCGTCGAGAAAGGCTTCCGGATCGTCGTAGCGCCACTCGTGGCACTGGATGTGGAAACGCTGGAGCAGGTCTCCCTGCCAGCGGCGCAGCAGCTCGTCATCCTCCGACGCGTTCAGCTCTTCGATCTGGACAAACCAGAGAGACGCAGCGCTTTGGCCGACCAGACCCCGTTCGAGTTCATGGCAGCACCATTCCTCCCACTCCCAGCGGCAGGCATCACTACGCAGGTAGCTACGGGACAGGCAGGCAATAAAAAACCGCGAGGAGCGGAGCGCCCGGTGGCAGCGAACCTGCCAGTGGTCGAAGTCCTGAATGTTTTCCCGGTCGAAGAAGATATCGAGGTCGCGCTGAAACCGTCGGCGGAAATCGTCTTCCAGTTCGGCGTGGAGTCGGGTGACCAGCGCCGCCACCGCCTCGCTCGAAGCGTTGTCCCCCTGGTGTGCGTAGGAGATGAAAAGGTCGAATTCGTTTGCTGGAATAGGCTCTCCAGCGGTTGCAGAAGGTGAAACTACGGAAGGCGGCGACGTTGTTGCAGCTGTAGCATGCCCGAAAGACTCAGGCGTGGGAGCGGGCGAAGGCTTGCAGAAGATACGTTTCCAGAAGCTCATCGTTTGGTCCTCTCAGGTGATTACAAAGATGATGTCGTGAGCGGGTTCATCTGGGAGGCATTGAGGTCAGTCTTCCAAGATGATAGCTTGTTTGAGCAAGCGAGATATACAGTGGGGTATTTCGCTCTGCATCCCCTGAAACTTCTTGCATATGCTCTGACAACAGCAAACCGAAGCCCTCCTACCCGAACAAAAGCTGCCAGAAACTCTTGTACTCCTCCTCCCCGATGGGCTCCTCCTCCGTCGTGATCCGCGCCACCTGGGCCTCGCTGGACCAGGCGAAGCTGACCGGCGCCTCGCTCCGGAGCATGTCGATCACCGCCGGCAGGTCGTTGCGCCGCCACGTGAGGGTGACCGTCCCGCTGGGGGATTCCTTCGGCCCGGGGAGGGGGTCCTGCCCGTCCACAAACGCGGCCATGGCCAGCAGGTTGTTCTCGTCGTCAAAGAGGTAGAGGATGGCGACGTTTTCGGTGCCGGCCGAGCGGAATTCGTACTGGTAGCGGTCAATGTGGGTTTTCGTTTCGGGCATGGTGTTCTCCTTGTCTGACGATCCACCTTCACCCAACCCGCACCTCCAGATACCGCAGCAGCCCCCGGAGGGTGAAGACATTCTCGTAGTCCGCCTCCGGTATATCCACCCCGATGGCCTCGTCGATGGCTATGAGGAACTGGAGGAAGTCGTAGGAGTCGATGTCGAGGGCCTGGCGGATGTTCTCGTCGGGGTCGAGGATCGTGGGGTCGGCCTCGGGGGCGATCTGCCGCAGCTCCCGGAAGATGATCTCTTTCAGCTTCTCCTCGGTCATAGGGTCTCCGGCTCCTGCAGGTGACGGGTGAGGGCCTCCAGGAACTGGGAGCCCCGGTGGCCGTCGGTGGCCCGGTGGTCGGCGGCGAGGGTGGCGGTGAGGATCCGGCGGATGCCGAGCATGCCGTTTTCGGCCCAGGGGCGCTCCGCGATCCTGCCGAGCCCCACGAGCGCCACCTGGGGGGGATAGATGACGCCGAAGACGGTTTTTACCCCCAGGTCTCCCAGGTTCGTCACGGTGATGGTGGCGTCGGTCATCTCCGAGCTCCGGAGCCGCCCGGCCCGGGTGCGGGTGATGAGGTCGCGCACGGCGGCCATGAGCTCGTCGAGCCCCAGGGTGTCCACGTGGTGGATGGCGGGGGTGATGAGCCCCCCCTGGCGAAGGGCGATGGCGAAGCCGATGTGGATCGCCTCACTCACCTGGTGACGGTCGTCGAGCCAGTAGCCGTTCAGCTCCGGCACGTCGCCGAGGGCCCGGGCCACCCCCTTGAGGATGAGGACGGCGGGAAGGAGCCGGTCCTTGATGGGGCGCTTCAGGTTCTCACCCTCCAGCCAGCGGAGGGGGCGCTCCATGTCGATCTCGGTCTCCAGGTAGTAGTGGGGTATCTCCCGGTTGGAGCGCCCCATGGCCGCGGCGATGGCCCGACGCATGCCGGCCTGGTAGTCGGGTGCGGCGGTGCGCTCCGGAGGGGGCGGAGGGGCGGGGCGTTCCGGTGGAGGAACAACCTTCGCCGCCCCGGCGGCCTGTTCCACGTCGTCGCGCTGGATGGCGCCGTGGGGGCCGGTCCCCATGAGCCGGGCGAGGTCGATGCCGAGCTCCTGGGCGAGCTTGCGGGCTGAGGGGGAGACGAGGAGCCGCTCTCCCGGGGAAGCCGCGGGAGGCGGAGGAGGGGGGGCCTCCACCGGCGGCATGGGGGGTGCGGCTGCCGTCGGCGGCACGGCGGCCCCTCCCTCCGGGCTGATGAAGGCCAGCGCCGTCCCGACGGGGACCCTGGTTCCCGGCTCCACGTGGATCGTCTCCACCACGCCGTCCTCGAAGACCTCCACCTCGATGAGCCCCTTGTCGGTCTCCACCAGGGCGATGATGTCGCCCCGCTTTACCCGGTCCCCTGCTTTCACGTTCCAGTCGACGAGGGTCCCTGCCTCCATGTCGGCGCCCAGGCTGGGCATGCGGAATTCAGCCATGGCTCTGTACCATCCTTTTCACCGTGGCCACGATGGTCTCCGCCTGGGGGATCGCCGCCTGCTCCAGGTGCCGGGCGTAGGGGATGGGGACCTCGGCGCTGCAGATCCGCTCCACCGGGGCGTCGAGCTCGTAGAAGGCCTGCTCCATGATCCGGGCGCTCACCTCGGCGGCGATGCTCCCGCTCCGCCACCCCTCGTCCACAATGAGAGCACGGTGGGTCTTGGCGATGGAGGCGAGGTAGGTGGTGTCGTCCAGGGGGCGCAGGGTCCGCAGATCGATCACCTCGGCCTCGATTCCCGCGGCGGCCAGGGTCGCCGCCGCCTCCAGGGCCTTGAAGAGGCTCGCGCTGTAGGTGATGATGGTGATGTCCTTTCCTTCCCGCCGCACCCGGGCCTTGTCGATCTCCACCGGCCCGGCTGCGGCCGGCAAGGTACCTTCCATGGGGTAGAGAGTCTGGTTTTCGAAGATGAGTACGGGGTCCGGGTCCTCCAGGGCGGTCCAGAGCATGCCCCGCACATCCTCCAGGGTGGCGGGGGTCACCACCCGGATGCCGGGGATGTGGGCGTACCATCCCTCCAGGGAGTGGGCGTGCTGGGCCGCCAGCTGCTTGCCGGCGCCGGTGGCCATCCGGATCACGAGTGGCACGTTGAACTGCCCCCCCGACATGTGGAGGAGGGTCGCGGCGTTGTTGAGGATCTGGTCCGCGGCCAGGAGGCTGAAGTTTACGGTCATGATCTCGACGATGGGGCGCATCCCTCCCATGGCCGCGCCGATCCCCATGCCGGTGAAGGCCAGCTCCGACAGGGGGGTATCGCGGATCCGCTCCGGGCCGAACTCCTGCAGGAGCCCCTTGCTGACCGCGAAGCAGCCGCCGTAGTGCCCCACGTCTTCCCCCATGAGGAAGACCCGCGGGTCCCGCGATAGGGCATCGCGAAGCCCCTCCCGGGCCGCCTCGCGGTAGGTCATTTTGATCATTCTGGTCTCTTCGGCCATTGGATTCCTCGATTCACAAAAACCAATCTGAAACACGGAGCAACGGAGCAACGGAGTAACATCTGAGAAAAAATCCTGTTAAATCCCCGAAAGAAATACTTCCCTAAGGTTAGGCGGGATTGTGCGCTAATGTCTTGATTTCTCCGTTGCTCCGTTGCTCCGTGTTATTCCAGATTCTTACCTTCGTTCCGAATAGACAAACCGCGCCAGCTCTTCCACCGGCTCCCAGGTCCCGGCCTCGGCGAAGGCCACCGCATCCTCCACCTCGGCGGTCACCTCCCGCTCCAGTTCCGCCAGGTCGGTGTCGTTCAGTATCCCCTGCTCCCTGCAGAGCCCGAAAAAGGCCGGGATCGGGTCCCTCTTCTTCCACTCCTCCACCTCGGCCTTCTTCCGGTAGAGCTCCGCGTCGAACATGGAGTGGGCCCGGAAACGGTAGGTGCGGCATTCGAGAAAGGAGGGGCCGTTTCCCTCCCGCACGAACGCTGCCGCTTTCTTCGCCGCACCCTCCACCGCCAGGACGTCCATGCCGTCCACCGCCTCGAGGGGGATCCCGTAGGAGGCTACCCGCTGGGCAAACTCGGGGACCGCCTGGGCGTAGCAGATGGCGGTTCCCATGGCGTAGAGGTTGTTCTCCAGGATGAAGAGGACCGGAAGTTTCCAGAGGGCGGCCAGATTCAGGGTTTCGTGGAAGACCCCCTCCACCGTTGCCCCATCGCCGAAGAAGGCGCAGGTGACCCGCATCCTTCCCTGCATCTGGTCGGCGAGGGCCAGCCCCAGGGCCGGCGGCAACCCTCCGCCGACGATGGCGTTGCCGCCGTAGAACCGGGTGGCGGCGTCGAAGAGGTGCATGGATCCGCCGCGCCCCCGGCTGCACCCCTCGAGCTTCCCGTACATCTCCGCCATGATGCTTCGGGCGCTCACCCCCCGGGCCAGGGCCTGCCCGTGCTCCCGGTAGGTAGCCACCACGGCGTCCTCAGGGGCGAGGGCCGCCATGACCCCCACCGCCACCGCCTCCTCGCCGTCGTAGAGGTGGAGGAAGCCACGGATCTTCGTGGCGCTGTAGAGCTCCGCCGCCTTGGCCTCGAAGCGCCTGATGAGGATCATCTTTCGGAGGAGGTGCCGGGCGTGGTCCCGGTCGGTGAGGAGGGTCGCGGTCTTTTGTATCGATTTCTTCGTCATGGTTACATCCGTTCGTAGGGGCGGCGCTTGCTCCGCCCAATCAGGGCGCGGCAAGCAGCGCCCCTACGCCTCCAGGGTCGAGGTGTCTCCCTCGGGAAGCCCCAGTTCCCGCGCCTTCAGGAGCCGCCGCATGATCTTGCCGCTCCGGGTCCGGGGGAGGTTGTCGATGAAGGCGATCTCCTTGGGGGCCACCGCGGAGCCGAGCTTCGTGCGGCCGAAGCCGAGGATCTCCAGCCGCAGCTCCTCGGAGGGCTCATGGCCCGCCTTCACCACCACGAAGGCTTTGACGATCTCGCCGATGACCGGCTCGGGCTTGCCGATGACCCCCGCCTCGGCCACCGCCGGGTGCTCCATGAGGGCGCTCTCCACCTCGAAGGGGCCCACCATGTGACCGGCGGTCTTGATGATGTCGTCGGCCCGCCCCACGAACCAGAACCAGCCGTCGGCGTCCCTGCGCGCCAGGTCGCCGGTGATGTACCACCCGCCGACAAAGCATTTCCGGTAGCGCTCCTCGTCGTGGAGGTACTCCCGGAACATGGAGGGCCAACCGGGGCGCAGGGCCAGCTCTCCTTCCACGTCCGGTTCCGTCACCTCTTCCACCGTTCCGTCATCCAGGCGCCGGACGATGGCCGCCTCGATTCCGGGGAGGGGCTTCCCCATGGAGCCGGGCCTGATCTCCAGGGCGGCGTAGTTGGCGATCATGATCCCGCCGGTTTCGGTCTGCCACCAGTTGTCGTGGATCGGGAGGCCCAGGACCCGCTCCCCCCAGATCACTGCCTCGGGGTTCAGGGGCTCGCCGACGCTGTGGACAAGCCGCAGGGCGCTCAAGTCGAACCGCCGGCGCTGCTCCTCGGGGGCGCGCATGAGCATCCGGATCGCCGTCGGCGCGGTGTACCAGATGGTCACCCGCTGCTCCTGGAGGATGCGGTACCACCGCTCCGCGTCGAAGTCGGCCTCGTCGATGATGCTCGTGATGCCGTGGGCAAGGGGGGCGACGATGCCGTAGGAGGTGCCGGTCACCCAGCCGGGGTCGGCGGTGCACCAGAAGATGTCGTCGGGGTGGAAATCGAGGACGTAGCGTCCGGTGATGAAATGGGTGAGGATGGCGTTATGGACATGCACCGCCCCCTTGGGCATGCCGGTGGTGCCGCTGGTGAAGTGGAGGATGGCGCTGTCCTCCGGGTCGGTGGGGGGGATGGTGAACGAGGTGGATGCGGCATCCATGAGCCGGGGAAGGGAGAGAACCCCGTTGCCCCGGTGCTCGTCGACATCGGTCAGGAGGATGTACTCGAGAGAGGGGAGCCGTTCCCGCAGACCTGCCACCTTCTTTGCGTACTGCCGCTCGGTGGTCACCAGGACCCGGGCGTCTCCCCGGGTGAGGCGCTGACAGATGGGCTCCGGCCCGAAGGCGGAGAAGAGGGGGCAGAAAACGCTCCCGTTCTTGAAGGTTCCCAGGGCGGCAATATAAAGCTCGGGGATACGACCCGCCAGGGCGAAGACCCGCTCCCCTTTTCGTATCCCGAGATCGGCAAGGACGTTGGCGAAGCGGTTGCTCCCTTCCTTCAGATCCCCGTAGGTGAGATCGAGGATCGTGCCGTCCTTGCCGAGCCAGCGGAAAGCAAGTTTATGGCAGAGAGGGCCGTCGGCGTGGCGGTCCACCGCCTCGTGGGCGATGTTGAGCCCTCTTCCTTCCGGCAGGCCCGCAAGTTCCCGACGGACTTCCTCCCAGGAGAAGGAGGCGCAGGTTGCCTCGTAGTCCGCCAGATTCGGACGGATCGGGAGGAGATCGATGGTTTTGGTGATCGGCGGGAAACCCATGGTACCACCTCCGGAAAAGTCGGGACCCGGATGGGGATAGGGAGTGACACCTGTTCAGATGGGGAATTTGTAAAGTAATTCTAAGGCGTATGGTGTGCTTGTCAATGGAGGGGGGAGGGGATTGGTTCGGCGGGTGGAGATGATGCCCTACATCTCCACCCGCGTCACCACTCCCTGGAGCCGGCTGGCCGGCAGCTTGTGGAACTGGACAAAGTTGGGGGTGAGTTTCTTGAGGACCGAGAAGAACCGCCAGACCGGGTTGCGGGTGGAGATATCCTCGACCCCGTAGAAGATGACCTTTTCCTGGATGCCGTTCTGCTTCAGCAGCGCCTCGATGTCCACCACCTCCATGTAGCCCGCCTCGATCCGGAAGGCGTCGAGCCCCGGTCCGATCCCCTTTGTCAGCGCCGTCTCGACGCCCAGGGGTTCGTCGGTCACCACGAGAGAGATGAAGACGTTGCGCTCGTAGATGATGTTGCTCCGGATGATGCAGTGGACCACATAGGGGGGGACCACGTCGGTTTCGCGGGTGAAGAAGAGGCCGGTCCCCCGGATGGGGCCCTTGGCGTAGATCTGCTCGTAGGAGAGGAGGAAGGTTTCCAGATCGAGAGGTTTCAGGGCGTGGTAGAGGGAGCGCTGCCCCCGGGTCCAGATGATGATGGTGACAAAGGGTATCGACGCCAGGATGAGGGACCAGTAGGCCCCGTGGGGAATCTTGGAGAAGGTGGAAACGAGGTATGCGAGGTCGATGAGGGTGACCGCCAGGGCCACCAGGGCCCGCCACTTCTTCGTCGTGTGGGCGAAGACGATGATCATCATGATCCCGGTGATGGTCATGGAGCCGGTGACCGCCATGCCGTAGGCGGCGGCCAGGTTCTCCGACTTGCGGAAGAGGAGCATCACGAGGATGACCGCCACCATCAGCGACCAGTTGACGGCCCCGAGATAGATCTGGGACTTGATCTCCCGGGAGGTGTAGTCGACCCGCATCAGCGGCAGGAGCCGCGTCGTGATCCCCTGGTAGACGATGGAAAAGACCCCGCTGATGATCGACTGGGAGGCGATGATGGTGGCCATGATGGTGAGGATCAGGAACGGGATATAGAGGAGCGGCGCCTGGCTCTGGACCATGCCGAAGAGGAGGTTTTTTGCTCCGGGGTTGGCGATGACGAAGGCCCCCTGTCCCAGGTAGTTCAGGTAGAGGGCCACGAAGACGAAGTACCAGGACTTGACGATGGGGCGGCGTCCCAGGTGTCCCATGTCGGCGTAGAGGGCCTCGCCGCCGGTGGAGCAGAGAATGACCTCGGAGAGGACGAAGTAGCCGGCAAGGCCGTTGTCGCGGAAGAAGGAGATGCCGTGCCACGGATTGATCGCCGTAACGATCTCCGGCATGGAGAGGGCGGAGACGACGCCGGTGACGGCCAGGGTGCCGAACCAGACCGCCATGATCGGGCCGAAGGCGCCGGCCACACGGTCGGTCCCTTTGAACTGGACCGAGAACAGGCCGATGGCTATGGCTGCGGCGATGGCAACCAGGGTCCCGGTGGAGAGCCCTTCGAGGCCGGGGATCAGGAGGAGCCCCTCCACGGCGGAAAGGATACTGATGGCGGGGGTGATGACCCCGTCACCCAGGAGCAGCGACACCCCCACAAAGGAGAGAAAACCGGCAAAGGCTACCAGTCGGCCGGTCTTCACCAGCTTCATGATGATCTCCCGCAGGACGATCTCCCCCCCTTGTCCCTTGCGCCCCAGGCTCATGGCGAGCCAGGCGTACTCCACGGTCACCAGGATCGTCATGGTCCAGAAGACCAGCGACAGGATGCCGAAGACATTCTCCCGGGTCGGCTGCGTCAGGGTGAAGATGACGGTGAGGGTATAAATGGGGCTCGTGCCGATGTCGCCGAAGACGAGGCCCAGGGCCTTGACGATGCCGCTCAGGGAGACGTCGCCTTTATGCTGTTCCATGTCCGGACCCTTTCACGGTTACATCTCGACCCGCGTCACAACACCCTGCAGCTTGCTGACCGGCAGTTTGTTGAACTGGACGAAGTTGGCGGTCTGGCGCTTGATGGTGGCGAAGACGCGCCAGATGGGATTGTTGGTGGCGATGTCCTCGATGCCGTAGAACATGACCTTTTCCTCGATCCCCTTCTTCTTGAGGAGTCTCTCGATGTCGACCACCTCCATGTACCCGGCGCGGATCTCGAAGCCGTCAAGCCCGGTTCCGATACCCTTCGTGAGCTTGGCCTTGACTCCGAAGGGCTCGTCAGTGCGGGTCAGAGAGACGAAGACGTTGCGTTCGTAGATGATATTGCTCCGGATGATGCAGTGGATCACATAGGGGGGGACCACCGGCGTCTCCCTCACGAAGAAGAGGCCGGTGCCGGGAATGTTGTGCCCCTTGGCATAGATCTGCCCGTATGAGAGGAGGAAGGTGTCCATGTCCAGGGGTTTGAGGGCCAGGTAGAGGGCCCGCTGGCCCCGGGTCCAGATGATCATGACGGCCAGGGGGAGCGAGGCGAGGATCAGCGACCAGTAGCCGCCGTGGGGAAGTTTGTAGAAGTTGGCGAGGAGATAGGCCAGGTCGATGATGGTCACCGCCAGGGCGATGGGAACCTTCCACTTTTTGGTGGTGTGGGCGTAGATCATGGTCATCATGATGCCGGTGATGAACATGGTGCCGGTGACCGCCAGCCCGTAGGCGGCGGCCAGGTGCTCAGACTTCTGGAAGACGATCATGATGAAGATGACCGCCACCAGCAGCGACCAGTTGACCGCGCCGATATAGATTTGGGATTTCAGCTGCGTGGAGGTGTAATCCACCTTCATGAGGGGGAGAATCCGGGTGGTGATTCCCTGGTAGACGATGGAGAAGACCCCGCTGATGAGGGCCTGGGAGGCGATGATGGTTGCCATGATGGTGAGGCAGAGGAACGGGATGTAGAGCATCGGCACCTGGCTCTTCACCATGGAGAAGAGAATGTTCGTTTCGTGAGGGTTGCGCAGGATGAAGGCCCCCTGCCCCAGGTAGTTGATGACCAGGGCGCAGAAGACGAAGTACCAGGCCCGGATGATCGGCTTTCTCCCCAGGTGCCCCATGTCGGCGTAGAGGGCCTCGCCGCCGGTGGCGCAGAGGATCACCTCCGAGAGGATGAAGAACCCGGCCAGGCCGTTGTGGGAGAGGAAGTGGAACGCGTGGTGGGGGCTCACCGCGCTGACGACCCCCGGAGTGCCGATAATCGACACGACCCCCGAGATGGTCAGGGCCGCGAACCAGACCACCATGATCGGCCCGAAGGCGCCGGCCACCTTGTCGGTCCCCTTGAACTGGAAGACGAAGAGAACGACGGCGATGACTGCCGCCACGAAGATCAGGAGCCCCTGGGCCAGGTTTTCCCACCCCGGGACGAGCCGCATCCCTTCCACGGCGGAGAGGATACTGATGGCCGGGGTGATGATTCCGTCGCCCAGCAGGAGCGAGACCCCCATGAAGGCGAGGAACCCGACGAAGGCAATCTTGCGTCCCGACTTCAGGAGCCGGGTCAGGATCTCCTTGAGAACGATGGTCCCCCCCTCCCCGTTGCGGCCGAGGCTCATGGCGAGCCAGGCGTACTCCACGGAAACCAGGATGATGAGGGTCCAGACGATGAGCGACAGGATACCGAGGACGTGCTCCGCATCGGGCTTCGTGAGAGTCATGATAACCGTGAGGGTATAAATGGGGCTTGTGCCGATGTCGCCGAAAACGAGCCCCATCGACTTAATAATTCCACCCCAGAACGATTCCCTGTGCTCATGCCTCATCAGCGCTTCTCCCCGGGCGCATCCATCGGTCCTGGAGACCGTATTTCGCGCCGCTGTGCCGCAACCGGCCACCTTATATCACTTAGCACACCAGGGCACAAGCGCAAACCAGCCCCTGTTCCGGGCAATCCCCTTGACCTTCCCTCCCCCCTTCGGGTAGTCTGAATGGATGACAAAACCGTACGAACAGCCGAAAAAACCGGAACTTCTCGCCCCTGCCGGCTCCCTGGAGGCCTTCTTCGCCGCCATGGAGAAGGGGGCCGACGCCGTCTACGCGGGGCTCAGGGAGTTCTCGGCCCGGGCCAAGGCGAAGAACTTCTCCCTTTCCCAGATGGAGCGGATGGTGGCCTACGCCCATGGCCTCGGCCGCAAGGTCTACATCACCCTCAACACCCTGGTGAAGGAGGGGGAGCTGCCCCAGCTGGTGGAGACTCTCGCCGCCCTGGAGGCCATGGGGGCCGACGCCGTCATCCTCCAGGATCTGGGGGTGGCCCGCCTCATCCGGGACCACTTCCCCGGGCTCCCCCGCCACGCCTCGACCCAGATGACCATCCACAACCTCCCCGGCGCCCGCATGCTGGGGGAGATGGGGTTCGAGCGGGTGGTACTCGCCCGGGAGCTTCACATCGACGATATCCGCTCCATCAGCCGGGAGTCGGGGGTGGAGATCGAGTGCTTCATTCATGGCGCCCTCTGCTTCGCCGTGTCGGGGCAGTGCTTTTTTTCGTCGTTCCTCGGGGGGCACAGCGGCAACCGGGGGCGCTGCGCCCAGCCGTGCCGCCGCCAGTACCGCCTTCGGGGAAAGGAAGGGTACTACTTCTCCACCAACGACCTCTCCACCATTGAGCTCATTCCCGATATGGCCGCGGCCGGGATCGCATCCCTGAAGATCGAGGGGCGGATGAAGTCGGCCGAGTACGTGGCGAGCGTGGTGGAGGCCTACCGCCGGGTCCTGGACGCTCCGGAGCGCAAGCGGGCCGAGGCGGTGGCCCAGGCGAAGGAGCTCCTGAAGCTCTCCTTCGGCCGGGTTCCCACCAAGGGGTTCATGGCCTCCCGCACCCCCACCGACATCGCCACCCCGACCCTCCGGGGAGCCACGGGCCGGTTTCTCGGCGAAGTCAGGAGCGTACGGGGTGACCGGATCACCTTCGAGACCAAGGACCGCCTCTTCGTCGGCGACCGGGTCCGGGTGCAGCCCAAGAGCGACATGGCCGGCAAGGCCTTCACGGTGAAGGATATCTTCCTGGGGAAGGAACGGGTGAAGTCGGCCAAAGAGCGGAGCATCGTCACGGTGGTCTCCCCCTTCACCTTCAAGGCGGGGGACGCGGTCTTCAAGGTCTCCTCCGAGACCGCCTTTACCATGAGCGAGAACGCCTGCCTGAAACGCCTCGATGCGGTGAAGCCGGGAAAGATCCCCTGCAGCCTGGAGCTTTCCCTGGCCGATGGGACCCTGCGGATCGCCGCCCGGGCCGCCGGCGAAGCAGTCACCGCCGGGTTTCCCGTGGGCACCCTGGAACCCTCCACCACCAGCGACATGGCCGGGGTTCTCCGGGCCCAGTTCTCCCGCACCGGCGATACCCCCTTCGACCTGACGGCCCTTGCCGCCCCCGGCTTCCCGGCGGTCCTCATCCCGCCGGCCCGGCTCAAGGATATCCGCCGCGACTTTTACCGCCAGCTGGCCGAGCAGGTGGCCGCCGGCGCTGCCCGGCGCAGGGCCGATGCGCGGAAGCGGGCACTGGCCTCACTGGTCCCGCCGGGGCATCCACGGCGCGAGGGGAAGGCCGAGGTGGTGATCCGGATCGAGCACCTGCGCGACACGGCCATCCTCCGCCAGCAGGGGGTAGACGCCGTCATCCTCCCAATCTCCCGGGCCAACATGCACCAGGTGCCCCTTGCGGCGCGCAAGCTCCGGGGGGACGAGGGGCGGGTCATCTGGCACCTCCCTTTCATCATCTTCGACGCGGACCTCCCTTTCTATCAGGAGGCGGTCGCTCTCCTCACCGCTCAGGGGTTCCGGCGCTTCGAGCTCTCGAACCTCTCCCACTTCGCATTTTTCACGGGGCGGGACGTGGAGCTTTCCACCGACTACCGCCTCTTCTCCCTCAACACCCAGGCCCTTCTGGCCTGGCACGAGCTGGGGGTGACCGCCTCCACCCTCTACATCGAGGACGATGCCGACAACATGGCGGCGCTCCTGGGCGCTTCGGTGCCGGTGCGACGCCGGGTCCTGGTCTACGGCGGGGTGCCGGCCATGACCACCCGCGTCGCCATCAAGGGGGTGAAGGGGGACGCGCCCCTGGTCTCCGATCGGGGAGAGGAGTACGAGGTGGTGGTGCGAGGCGACCTCACCACCATCACCCCGGCGGTCCGCTTCTCCGTCACCCACTTCCGGGCCCGGCTCCAGGAGGCGGGATGCGGCTCCTTCGTGGTGGATCTCTCCCAGGCGCCCCGGGAGCGGTGGCGCCCCATCCTCGACGCCTTCGCCCGGGGCGAGGGAATGCCGGGAACGAGCGAATTCAATTTTGTCATGGGATTGGTATAAAGAATGGGAAACAGCACCGAATCAGTCATCACCGACTACCTCGTCCGGATCATCACCCGGGACGGCAGCATCCGGGCCCTGGCATGCGTCACCACCGATCTCGTGGGGGAGGCCTGCCGTCGCCACGGGACCTGGCCCACCGCCTCGGCGGCCCTTGGCCGGGCCATGACCGGCGGGGCCCTCATGGGGGCGCTCCTCAAGACCGGCCAGCGGGTGGCGCTGCGCTTCGAGGGGAATGGCCCCCTGAAAAAGGTCCTCGTGGAGGCCGATGCCAACGGCGCCGTCCGCGGCTGCGTGGGGAATCCTGAAGTGAACCCCCTGCGGGAAGACGGCAAGCTGGACGTGGCCGCCGCCATCGGCCACGCGGGTCTTCTCACCGTCACCAAGGACCTGGGGCTCAAGGAGCCCTACACGGGGACGGTCCTCCTCTACACGAGCGAGATCGCCGAGGATCTCGCCTACTACCTGACCGACTCGGAGCAGGTGCCGTCGGCAGTGGGGCTCGGGGTCTATGTGGAGCCGGACGGCGCCATCGCCGCCGCCGGCGGGTTCCTCATCCAGTCGCTCCCCCCCTGTAACGACGAGCTGGTGGACCGTCTCATGGCCCGGATCGGGGCCATGCCGTCGGTCACCGAGCTCCTCCGGCAGGGGAAGACCCCCGAGGGGCTTTTGGATCACCTCTTCGAGGGGATCCCCTTCGACACCCTGGAAAAGCGGGCCCTGGCCTACGTCTGCTCCTGCAGCCGGGAGCGGATCGAGCGGGTCCTCGTTTCGCTCGGCCACGACGACCTTGCCTCCCTCATGAACGAACAGGGAGGAGCCGAGGTGACCTGCGAACTCTGCCGGGAGCGCTATAGCTTCTCTAGGGAGGAGCTTCAGAGAATAGTTGATGAGATGATGTCCGGGGAAGCTTGTTGAGGCCGAAGAATCAGGGGGATTTCACAGGTCACTGCTAAAATCCAACGATGCCCCGTTGATCTACTTCTCGAGCGAAGGTGCATTTGCCCCGATTAAACCTGCCGCACATACTGGTCAGTTGGGCTGTGAGGTTGTGGAGGCAAAGCCACGTCCTGTGGGCGTGAATTCAACCGCCGTTTACTTTTCCAAAGCCTTATGAAGATCGCCAAGAAATTCAGCGGGTATGTTATAGCCTAAAGCCTGTGCCTTATTAACGTCCTCCATGGATTTGCCGAATTCTTTCCTGAGATAATAAACCCTCCCCCGACTGTAATAGGCTACCGCATAACTTGAGTTAACCTCTAGAGCCTTAGTAAAATCAGCGATCGCCTGATCATATTCGCCTCTTTTACCATACACGTTTCCCCGGCTATAGTAGGACCCGGCATACTTTGGGTTGATCTCAATGGACTTGGTAAAATCAGCGATCGCTTCATCAAATTGGCCTATTCTCCCATAGGCAACTCCCCGGTTGTGGTAACCGCCGGCATAGCTCGGGTTGATCTCCAGGGCCTTGGTATAATCAGCGATCGCCTGATCATACCGGTGGTTAACCTCATAGACAACTCCCCGGTTATAGTAAGCCCCGGCATTCTTAGGGTCGATCTCAACGGCCTTATTGAAATCAGCGATCGCTTTATCATATTGGCCTTTTTTCCCGTAGGCAACACCCCGGGTGAGGTAGACCGCGGCATACCTTGGGTTGATCGCGAGAGCCTTGTTGTAATCCGCGATTGCCTGATCATACTGACCTTTTTGGCTATAGGCATTCGCCCGGTTATTGTAAGACTCGGCATTTTCCGGCTTGCTCTGTTTTTCCTGGGTACAGGCACAAGGGAAGAGAAAGAAAAAAACGAGTGGAAAGATTATCCGGATTGGCTTAATCACGCTGTTTTTCATAGTCCATGGTCCTTCTCAAAAAAGACGAACTTCATATGGGATTGGGGTTTTTTGAGCTAGCCACAGCGGCCTGTTTCGTAGCCGAAGCTGTAGCTTAATCTATCTTTTTGGCTCATTCGCGACTTGCGCGCCAGATATCTCAATATGCATGGAGTTGCCCTCATGCTTTGCCTTGATCAGCAACTCCTTGGAAACCCCTTGTGATGCAACTTTCAGCGTGCTCTGTCCGTCGCGTTTCACGGCGATCTTGACCTCTTGGCCCTCGCTGGGCGATACCGTCAGCATCTCGGGATCGGATGGGATCCATTTGAGGTCTGCGTTCGTTGGCCTTCCCTTGGAATCGACAGCCTGGGCTCTGGCCTGGACGGTCTCCAGAGTGGTGGTATAAGTGGGTGGCGAGACCCAGCGTTCTCCCATGTACAGCCCCTGCGTGAGCTGGGGATCCAGTTTGAAGGCAACCTGTATCGCCGAGACGCCTTTGTCCGCTGCGGCCGCAGCGCCAGCAGCCACGGTGTCCTGGACGGAGAGTAGTTCCACCTCGAAGATGAGCGTGGCGTTCGGTCCGATCTTGCTGCGCCCTGTGCCGAGCGGGCCCTTCTCGCCGTAGGCAAGGCTGGGCGGGATGAAGAGCTGCCACTTAGACCCAACGGGCATGAGCTGAAGGGCCTCGATCCAGCCTTTGATGACCTGCTTGAGGGCGAACGTGGCCGGCCGGTTGCGAGCGATTGAGCTATCGAACTCCGTGCCGTCGATCAGAGTGCCGCGGTAGTGGCAGACCACCGTGTCGTTAATGGTGGGCTTCTTCCCGTCACCAGCCTTCAGGATCTTGTACTGGAGACCGCTCTCCAGGGTGACGACGCCCTCCTTCGCCTTGTTCGCGCTCAGGAAGGCCTCGCCCGCCGTCTTATTCTTCTCCGCGGTCTGTTTGAGGAGCTCCTGCTGTTTCGTCCGGGCATCAGCCTGGAGCGCCTCCATGGTAGTTTTCAATTCCGCGTCGGTCAGGAGGGGCTCGGCTCCTGCCAAGCCATCCTTCACTCCACGGGAGACCAGATCGGCATCCAGCTCCAGCGGCGCCGACGCATTTATCTGTTTGCCCAGTTGAAGGCCCACTGCGTAGCTCTTTTTCGCCTTCTGGTCCTGGAGAAGCGGTTTGTCCTCAGCGGCGGCTTTTTCATCAAAGGAGAACAGCGGACTGGCGAGCGCCAGGATCAGGACAGTTCTCGTGAACACTGCAAAAGTACTTTTCATGTTTTTTATGTTCCTTTCTCCATCATTAAAAAAACCCGTGACGAAAATCTTTCGGCCACCGTAAGCAGACAGGTTGCAGCCGTGGATCTTTGCCGCAGACTGATAACGTCTTCTGCCCACCCCCTCCCCGGGTAGGGAGGGGATGAGCAGAGAGAGTCCTGCCTAGTGGCAGTAGTGATTGGTCGGGGCGGCACCGCAATTTGCGGCAGCTCCGACCAGGCGTGGGCCGTCCGTGACCCCGAGGAAGTTCGGGGTCGGAGTCCCGACACCCGCGGCGCCCGTCACCGGAACCTGGCGGAAGCACGGCCCAGCGCTGAGGTCGGTGGCATCGCATTCGCCAGCCGTGTTGTTCAGGAAGCCCTGCCGACCGGCGACGACTGCACCAGCCAGAAGGCCATTGTCCGGGGCCTTGCCGTCCAAGGGGACGAAGATCTCGGGTTGGTCGAAGGGAGCGCGCTGGAAGTCCACCCGCTCGTCGGTGAGTTCGAGGAGGAAGTCGATTACCGCGACTCTGATCTCCTCTTTCTGGGTCTCGGTGAATTCCGGCGCGCTGTCGGCAGGACAGATGCCGGTGGTGAGGTCCGGGGGCACGGGTCGGCCGGTCGCCGTGACAATGCAGCCGCCCAAGGCTTCGTCCTCAAGGTCCAGGTTCATGATGAGGAAGTCCCGGTGCGCGGAGTTGCTGAGCGGGAAGTCGCCGCCCTTCATGTAGAAGTCGAGCTGCTGGCGCAGGGTCAGCCTGCCGCCGTTGTGGAAGTATGGGGCGGTTCTGGCCACATGGCGCAGCGGAGCCGCCTTGAAAGCGCCCTGTGTGTTCACCCGGTTAACGTTGGGCCACGCCGCCATCTCGGGTTGTCTCGCGTTGTTGAAGGCCTCGCCGATGACGGCCGCGGGATTGAAAGGACCCCACGCATCGACGAATCCTTCTAGCATCGGTTCCCGCATGAGCGTGTTGAGTCCGAAGAACAGTTCATCCTGGTTCGACTCGTCGCCCACAGGGATGTTGTTGGCCCACGGCGCCAAGTGAGGAGGCAGAAGCGGATTATTGGGCTCCTCCCCATATCCATAGTTGATCTGCTGGTCCTGGGCGGTGGGGTCGAACAATCCGCCACTGGCGTCAACAAAGTAGTCGGCTCCGGTGCCGGTCGCGGTTGGAGTGAAGGTGGGCAGCGGATTTCCGGGGGTGGCGGGCTGGGCGAATCCGTCGGTCGCAAGGTGGCCGCCCGGGCTGTAGTCCACGCCGCCGAGGTTTTTCAACGCGAGGCGAGACAGCGAAAGCGGCCAGCCAAACGGGTCATTGAGGTGTCCTGTCAATAGTAGACACTCCCAACTCAAGCGGCGGCCGTGTTTGTGCAGAAGTTCAGGGCAAACACGGCCGGGGCCAGATAGCCAAGGCGCGAGTGGCGTCGTTGGCGGTTGTAGAATATCTCGATGTATTCCCGGATAGAGGCCTCGGCCTCAGCCCGGGTTGCGTAGCGGCAGTGATGCACAAGTTCGTTCTTGAGGCTTCCCCAGAAACTCTCCATCGGCGCGTTATCGTAGCAGTTGCCCTTGCGCGACATGGACGGCGTCATGCCGAACTGCTCGAGAAGTTTACGATATTCGTGGGAGCAGTATTGACTACCACGGTCCGAATGATGGATCAGCCCGGCGGTAGGACGTTTCTGCTGCACCGCGCGGAAAAGCGCCTGGCCTGTCAGCTCCTGTGTCATGCGCGCGGCCATGGCGTAGCCGACAACCTCGCAGGTAAAGACGTCCTTTACCCCTGCAAGGTAAAGCCAGCCCTCACCGGTGGGGATGTAGGTGATGTCGGTAACCCAGACCTCGTTGGGGGCGCTGGGAGTAAAGGTTTGATCCAACAGGTTCTCCGCCACCGGCAAGCTGTGCTTCGAATTCGTGGTAGCCTTGAACTTGCGCTTCTGCCGACAGCGCAGCCCCAGTTCCCGGCGTAAGCGGGCTATGCGGTCGCGCCCGACAACAAAACCATCTGCCGCCAACTCCGGCTGCAACCGCCGCGCACCATAGCTTTCCCGAGTGCGTTTGTGGGCCGCCTTGATCGCTACCTTGAGGCGTTCGTCCTCTAGGGCACGACGCGAGGGTTCTCGGCGCAACCAGATGTAGAAACCGCTGCGTGACACGTTAAACAGGCGGCTCATGGTGGTAATAGGAAACTGGAGTCGCCACTGTTTCATGAACGCGTACCGGGCAGCGACTCCCTGGCAAAGTACGCCGTCGCTTTTTTTAAGATGTCACGCTCCAGGCGGGCCTCAGCCAGTTCCTTACGCAGCCGGGTGTTCTCAGCCTCCAGATCTGCCGCTGAACACGCCCCGGGTGCCGAAGGGCTGGTGGTAGCCTTGCTGGCCACTATCCAGTTTGCCAGAGTCCCCTTGGGGATTGCCAGCCGCTTTGCAGCTTCCTTTTGGGACAGCCCTTGCTCTGTTACCAGTTTGACCGCCTCTGCTCGAAACTCTGGCGTGTAACGTTGCTGCTTCTTCATGTTCCCCTCCCTCTCGGTAGTTTACCAAGTGGGAGTGTCCATTGTCTTCAGGATACGTCAGTTTTCGTCCCGACCGCTATCAGACCACGCCTGGGCGGCCTGCACCTTCGCCTCAAGAAGCTGGATACGTCGGCCATCCGGCTTCGATTCAGTTCGCGCCTGTTCAAGTTCCTTCCGGGCGCCATTGAGGTTCAGACTAAACCGCACATCGCGATCAACGGCACCCTTAAGTTCCTCATCAAGCTTCGCTCGCTCTGTCCGCAACCGCTCCACAACCTTGGTCAGGTCTTCCCGGGTGAAACTGACATTCTTACCCGCCTCGGCAATCTGTCGCTCCTGAAACCCAAGCTCGGACCTGGCCGCGGCAATCCTCTCCTTGATCACGTCTACCCGTAGGGCTCCGACGACAAGGGATGCCATTGCTACCCGGGCGCGCAACTGGGCCAGGTCTCTTCTCCAGGTGGCCTGTATGGTTTCCTCGGTCGACTTGGCGCGCACCACTGCGTCAACCGCGAGCCGACTCCCCTCCTCCGCACGTTTGACCGCATCCTGCTGGCGCAGCGTCTCACGCTGCAGTATCTCCCGGGAAGATTCCAGACCATCGACCATGACCTGGACCGAATCCGCAGTATCGCGCAACGTGTCAATCATGAGAATCGAATAGGGTGGCTTTTCCGAAAAGCCCTTCCAGGAGGCTGCCTTCCGTTCGGTGGCCGTGCGCGACGAACGGACCTCTTCGAGCTCATCAAGATAGCTCAGCCGTGCCTGCAAAAAGGTAACGAGGCTTCCCACCAGGCGTCGCTTCTCTTCCTGCTCCGGCAAGGTTATGCCTGCCGGAGCCCCTTCAGAAGCAGCGCCTCTTTCCAACTGGGCGCGCAGCGCTTGCGCTTCCCTGAGGTCACCAGTCAACTGGGCGCGGAGTTCCGACGGGCTTGGCTCCTTGACCGAGGCCAAAGCACCCTTCCCCTCTTTCTGCTCAGCGTCGGTCAGCTTGTTCAATGGTGAAACTTGGGCAAAGGCAGGAACTGCGCCCGCGAGAACAGATACAAGAAACAGCGAGACGAAAACACGCACCGGCGTAAACGGAGCTTCGCTCACCGCTCTGTTACGTGCAGCGGGCAGCACTATGCCAGACAGGTGCTGGCTCATGGGCTCACTCACAATAATTCGCCACTGGTGACGACACTTTCATCCCTCTGCCAGCAAGAATTGGCTAACGGGCAGCCGTCTCCAGCCGTGGTCCGGCGGCCTGCACGACCGGACCGATACCGGTAAGCCGGTCGGCCTCGGTCACCCAGCCGCCCCCCATCGCCTTGTAGACGTTAACGAGGGAGGTAAGAACACCGGTCTGGGTCTGCACGTAGGAGAGCTGTCCCGAAAAGAGTGAACGGTCCGCGTCAAGAACCTGCAGGTAGCTGACGGTGCCCCCCTCGTACTGCAGGCGCGACAGCCGCGCGTAATCGCCGAGGGACTTGACCTGTCGCCCTTGGGACTCCATCTGTTCCCTTCCCTTGGTGGTGCTCACCAGGGCATCCTCAACTTCACGGAAGGCGGTGAGAATCGTCTGTTCGTACTGGTAGAGACTCTCGTGCTGGAACGCCTCGGCCCTCTTGACCTGTCCCGAGATGGCGCCAAAGGTGTAGATGGGAGCAAGAGCGTCGCCGGCAAGGAACCAGATCTTGGATGGCCCCTCGAACAGGTCGGAAAAATCGGCGCTGGCGGTCCCCAACAGGCCAGAGAGGGATATCACCGGGAAATAGAGTGCCTTGGCTACCCCGATCTGGGCATTGGCGGCGATGAGGTTCTGTTCGGCCTGAACGATGTCGGGGCGCCGCTCCAGAAGCGTCGAGGGGAGTTCGGCGGGGATTCCGGGCGGGGACAGCTCGTCGATGGTCCTGCCACGGGGGATCGGGCCGGGGTTGCGGCCCAGGAGGACCGAAATGAGATTCTCCTGCTGCCTGACCAGGGATTCCAGCTGGGGGATCGCCTGGCGGGCGATCTCGTACTGGGATTCGACCTGGCTCAATTGCACCCGCGAGATGGTGCCGTACTCATGGCGAAGCCCAAAAAGCTTGAGCGACTTGCCATAGGCCTGCTCCGTCTCCCGGGCAATCTCCAGTTGCCGGTCGAGGCCCCGCAGCACGATGTAGCTATTGGCCACGCTGCTGACGAGCGTGAGGACCACCGCCCGGCGCCCCTCTTCGGTGGCAAGCACCTGGGCCTGGGCCGATTCGGAGGCACGGCGGATGCGGCCCCAGACATCGATCTCCCAGTTGACGTTGAGGGCGGCCTGGTAGTAGTCGTAGGTGGTACTGTGGCGGGGCACGGGACCGGTCTCGGTGTCACGCTGCCGCGCGGCGCTTACGGAGGCGCCGAATTGGGGGAAAAACTGCGATCGGGTCGTGTCCAGCTGCCCGAGGAACTGGTCGACCCGTGCCGCGGCGGCCTTGAGGTCCCGGTTCTCCTTGAGCGCCGTCTCGATGAGGGTGTTGAGCGCCGGATCGCCGAACTGCTCCCACCAAGCGGTGTCGGCCAGATTCGCAGCCCCCTGGTAGTCAATCCGCCAGGACGGAGGCGAAACGATCTGGGGCTTCACATAGTCGGGGCCCACTGCGCACCCCGCAAGTAGAAGAGTAATCATACCGATGATCGCGTTACGCATGGCCCGCACCTCCTTCCTCATCGGAACCGCCTGTCCCTCCGTGCGGATGCCCCTCCCCTGCCCCAGCCACCGCCCCCTTCTTGCGGCGACTGAAGATGCCGGTTGCGCCCTCCAACACCACGAAGAAGAGCGGTACGAAGAAGGAAGCCACGATGGTCGAGGCGAGCATCCCGCCGATGACGCCGGTGCCGATGGCCCGCAGGCTGTTGGCGCCGGCGCCGGTGGCGATGGCCATCGGCACGCAGCCGAGGATGAAGGCCAGCGAGGTCATGACGATGGGGCGCAGGCGCATCCGTGCCGCCTCGATGGCCGCTTCATCCAGGGCCATCCCGGCGCGGACGTTCTCTGCGGCGAATTCGATGATCAGAATCGCGTTCTTGGCTGCCAGGCCCACCAGGGTCACCATCCCCACCTGGAAGTAGACATCGTTCTCCAGCTTGCAGATCCAGGTGAGGAACAGGGCGCCGCAGATTGCGAACGGCACCGCCAGCACGACCCCCACCGGGAGCGACCATTTCTCGTACTGGGCGGCGAGGATCAGGAAGACCATGATAATGCCGAAGATAAACGCTGCCGACGAGGTCCCGCCGGCCTTCTTCTCCTCGAAGGCCTGGCCGGCCCAGGAGAAGTCATACCCCTCCCCCAGCACTTCCTTGGCTGTCTCTTCCATGGCGGCAATGGCCTGACCGGTACTGAAGCCCGGTGCCTGCGCCCCGGTAACCTTGGCGGCAGGGAAGCCGTTGAAGCGGGTCAACAGGTTCGGGCCGGGAGTATAGCGCCTCGTGGTAAGGGCCGAGAGCGGCACCATGCTGCCGCTGTTGGAGCGGACGAAGATCTGGGAGAAGTCCTCAGGGGCGTCCCGGTATTCGGGGTTCGCCTGGATGATGACCTGCCAGATGCGGCCGAACTGGACGTACTGGGCCACGTAGGATGAGCCGAAGTAGGACTGGAGGGTCTCGTAGACCGCGGACACGGGTACCCCGAGGGTTTCTGCCCGGGCACGGTCCAGGTCCAGGTAGAGCTGCTGCTGCGAGGCGGAGAAGGTGGATGAAACCGTTGCCAGCTCCTTCCGCTCCTTGCATTTGGCGATAAAGGCCTTGATCTTTGCCTCCAACTGCTGGGGAGTACCGGATCCTTTGCTCTGGATGTAAAACTCGAACCCGCCGGTGGTGCCCAGGCCGGGAATGGAGGGCGGGTTGAGTGCCACCACCAGTCCCTCCTTGATGGAGGCGAATTTCTTGCGGGCGTCGGCCACCACGGCAAAGGCGGTCCCCTCCTTCCCCTTCCGCTCCTCGTAGGGTTTGAGGGAAGCGAACATGAGGGCGGCGTTCGTCTTGTTCTGGCTGTCGATGATGCTGTAGCCGTCAAGCTGGGCGATATCCCCCATGGCCGGGTTCTGCTTCAACAGGGCGACTGCCTTGTCGCTGACGGCGGTAGTCCGCTCCAAGCTTGCCGCGTCGGGCATCATGTTGGCCACGAAGATGTACCCCTGGTCCTCCTCGGGCACGAAGCTTCCCGGTACCACCTTGAAGAGGAAGAGCACCGCCGCAATGACGCCGCCGAAGATGGCGATGCCGATCAGCTTGTGGCCGACCAGAAAGCGGACCCCGGACACGTAGCCGTTGGTGAGCTTCTCGAAGCTCGCCTCGAACCACTTGAAGAATCCCTTCTTTTCTCCGTGCCCCGGTTTCAGGATCCGCGCCGCCAGGGCCGGAGACAGGGTGAGCGCCACCACCCCCGACAGGACCATGGAGATGGCAATGGTGATGGCGAACTGTTTGTAGAGGGTGCCGGTCATGCCGCCCAGGAAGGCCACCGGCAGGAAGACCGACCCGAGAACGAGGACGATGGCAATCAGCGCCCCGGCCAACTCGGCCATGGCCTTCTTCGATGCCTCCATGGCGGACATGTGGAGGGCGTGCATGTTGTGCTCCACGTTCTCCACGACGATAATGGCATCGTCGACCACGAGGCCGATGGCGAGGATCATGCCGAAGAGGGTCAGCATGTTGGTGGAGAAGCCCAGCATCTTGATGCCGATGTAGGTGCCGATGATGGCGATAGGGACCGCCAGGACCGGGATAATGGTGGCGCGGAAGCTCTGGAGGAAGAGGAAGACCACGAGCACCACGAGCACCACCGCCTCGAAGAAGGTATGAACCACCTTCTCGATGGATGCCTCGGTGAACTTACTGGTATCGAGGACGACCTTGTATTCAAGTCCGGCCGGGAATGTTCCTTTCAGGTCATCGATCAGTTTGCGGATCTGCTTGGAGGTCTCAATGGCGTTGGCGCCCGGCTGCTGGTAAACGACAATGCAGCAGGCCCGCTTGCCGTTGACCTTGGTGGCGATGGAGTAATCCTTGCTCCCCATCTCCGCATGTCCCACGTCCTTCAGCCGGACAATGGCGGCACCTTCACTGGCGGCGCGGATGATGATGTTGTCGAACTCCTTCGGGTCGGTGAGCATCCCCTGGGTGGTGACGACAAAGGACTGCTGGGTCCCCTTGGTGGTCGGCGACTGCCCCACCTGGCCGACGCCGTAGGCCTTGTTCTGGCGCTGGATCGCCGCGGTCACATCCTGGGACGTAATGCCAAGCTGGGCAAGCCGGTCGGGCTTCAGCCAGACCCGCATGGCGACGTCCGGCACCGGGAACATCGTGGAGAGGTTGGCGCCGGGAATCCGCTTGATGGCGTCGAGCACGTAGAGGTTGGTGAAGTTGGACAGGTAGGTCTGGTCGTAGCGCTCATCGGGGGAGTAGAAGCTGATGACCATCATGAACGCCTGGGAGCGCTTCTCCACCGTCACTCCCTGCTTGTTGACGATGTCGGGAAGCTTGGACGACGCCTGGCTGACCCGGTTCTGGACGTTCACCTGGGCCATGTCCGGGTCGGTCCCCGGCTCGAAGGTGACGGTCAGGGTCATGTTGCCGGTGGAGGAGCTGGTGGAGGACATGTAACTCATCTTGTCCACGCCGTTCACCTGCTGCTCGATGGGTGCGGCAACGGTATTGGCGATGACCTCGGCGGTGGCCCCTGGGTAGACGGCGCTTACCTGCACCGTCGGCGGGGCAATGTCCGGGTACTGGGCGATGGGTGTCGCCTTCATGGCCACCAGACCCGCCAGCACCAGGATGATGGAGATGACTGCGGCAAAGACTGGCCGATCAATAAAGAAGCTTGCCATGGTCAGGACTCCTATTTAGCCGCCGGCTGTGCCGGTTTGACAGCTGCAGCCGCCGCCTTTGCCGCGGCCTCTTCGGGGGTTATGACCTTCACCGGGGCTCCCGGGGCCAGACGCTGGAACCCTTCGACAATAATCTTGTCACCACCCTTCAACCCCTGGTTGATGACCCATTCATCGCCGACCCATTCACCGACCATGACCGGCCGAAGTTCAGCCTGCCCCTTGTTGTTCACCAGATACACCACGTGGCCGTTGGCGGTCTGCTGCACCGCCTTCTGGGGAACCACGATAGCGTTGGGGCGGACCGCCCCCTTCACATGGACTTTCACGAACATGCCCGGCCGGAGGGCTCCCTTTGGGTTGGGGAGCTCGGCACGGACCAGGAAGGTGCCGGTCTGCTGACTGAAGGAGGGGTCGGCAAAGCTGAGCTTGCCCGTATGGGGATAGCGGGTGCCGTCGGACAGTTCGACCTCCACGTCATAGTTCTGGTTCTTCGGCACGGTGAGCCGCCCCTTCGCCACCTCCTGCTGGTTGGTGGCCATCTCGTTCTGGGAGACACTGAAATTGATCCAGATGGGATCGAGCCGGGCCACATAGCTGAGCTTCGAGGCCTGCCCCACGGGGGAGAGGTAAGCCCCCTCGCGCAGCAGGGCCTGACCCGACACGCCACTTACCGGCGATTTGATCGTCGTGTAGCTCAGGTCCAGTTCAGCCTTCTCGAGCCGGGACTTGGCCTCGTAGAGGGACGCCTCGGCCGACTTGACCGCGCCGACGGCGTTATCCAGGTCGCTCTTGCTGGCGGCGTCCTGGGCAGCCAACGGCTGGATCCGGTCCAGGTTGGCCTTTGCCGTCCAGAGTTGCGCCTGGCGGTTTTCCACCTCGCCCCTGGAGGCATTGACTTGGGCCTTGAACGGCTTCTGGTCCATGAGAAAGAGGACCTGCCCTGCCTTCACCACTTCACCCTCCTTGTAGAGGATCTTTTCCAGGAAGCCGTTGACCCTGGCCACGATCTCCACCTGGTGGGAACTCTCGGCCTGGGCGACAAAGGGGGTGGTGATCGGGACCGTCTTCGGCGCTACCGCGACGGCAACCACCTCGGCGGGAGGGGGCGCGGCAGCCTTGGGCGCTTCCTTCTTGCAGCCGCAGACCGTCCCCATGAGCATAAAGAGAAAGACGGCAGGCATGCGCCATGACCACGATGAGCTGGTGCCGCGTCCGGACGATGCGCACGCCACGTTCCCGTCGGGCAGGAACTTTTCAATACAAGGGAGGCAGGATTTCATGATGGTCGACTTGAACATGGATGCTCTCCTTCCAGGGAAATCGTGATACTGCTTCGCAGATGTCATCAACCGGCATCGACGGACGATTTTTCAGGTTCCTGCTCGCCCGTGGAAACCCACGCCTGAAGCAGGGTGTAGGTCACGGCGAGCATCACCGGGCCGATGAACAAACCGATGACGCCGAAGGCGATGAGGCCGCCGATCACGCCGGCAAAAATCAGGAGCAGAGGAAGATCTGCCCCTCTCCTGATGAGGATCGGGCGGACGAAGTTGTCGAGGGTTCCGACAATGATCGTCCAGACGACCATGACCGACCCCCAGAGGGTCTGGTCCGTATAGAAGAGCCAGGCCACTGAGGGAATAAGCACAAGGGCGGGACCCAACTGGGCCACGCAGAGGATAAACATGACCGCCGTCAGTACCGCCGCTGCCGGAATGCCGGCCATGGCCAGGCCGATGCCGCCGAGGAGCGACTGGATAAGGGCAGTGACGACAACACCGAGTGCAACGCCGCGGACGGCCTTGGCGGCAAGGATGGCAGCGTCTTCGCCTTGCTGGCCCGCAAGCCGCCGGGCAAAGCGGCACACGCCACTGGCAGCCGTCTCGCCGTTGGCGTAGAGAACCGCGCTGATGATCGCGGTCAGCAGGAACTGCACGATCATCATCCCGACGCTGCCGGCCTGGGCTACCAGCCAGCTCACGATATTTTTCGCGTGGGGTGCCAGACGCTCGGACAACTCTCCCGGGCCGACCGACGCAAACTGATTCCAGCGGGCGGCAAGCTTCGGCCCGACAACCGGGAGCTGTTCGACCCACGCGGGTGGCGGTGACGCGGCAAACGCAGCAAGGGATTTTGCCCAGCCGACGATCTCGTCGGACCGCTCGATGATGCTGACAACGGCAAGGGTAAAGGGGATGATGAATACCAGCAGGAGCGTAAGTGTCATAACCGTGACGGCGAGGGACCTCTTGCCCCAGAGCCGCTTCTGGACAGCGAGCATGAATGGCCAGGTGGCCACGACGATCATGGTTGCCCAGACGAGGGCCGTAAAGAATGGGTGCAGGATCCAGAAGCTGGCGCTGATGAGAATGCCGATGAAGAGCACCGCCAACGTCGTTCGTGCTATGTCCCGGGAGGGGAGATTCTGTGTCATTGGTTCGGCCCTCCGTACATGTATTCGAGATATCCAGGTAAGTACGACTTTACCTGCACATGCATCTGCCTGTGAACAGGGTGTCGCCCGTCACGCCGCTGTTTGGCGTCATGGACGCACCTCGACTGTCGGGCTTGCGGGAAGAACGTCCTTAGGCCGTGCCGCGATCTCCCGAGCGATCTCGCGACTCAACTGCCCGACCGTGCGGCTGACGGCAGCCACGAGGGTTTCGTAGCGTCCGTCGCCCACTTGTTCGGTGTAGGTCGAAAGTCCGTTTGCCACCCCCTGCTTCTCCTGCCCCGCCGAGACGACCCATTGGGCCTTGAGCTCAACCCGGTCGCCGGGAACGCAGTCGAGGCGCAGAATCCTTACCCCCACCCAGTAGTCGGGCTTCTCGGGATGCAGTCTCGGATAGGCGAAGACCCGGTCGGACTCCAGGAGCGCCGAGAGGTTCTCCACGAGCACCGTGGAAATATTCTCGCCAAGGGAGCCGCCCCACCGGTCGAATTCTGCGAGCTTGAGACCGTTATTCCCATCACGGGTGACGATCTGGGACCGGTCCAGGTAGTCGGGAACCTCGACTGGTGCAACGCTCACCGAAACCGGGTTCGCTCCCTGCCCTGCCGCCGGCTTCGCTTCTTGATGTTCGAGGGAGCTGAGCGTGTACATTCGCGCCGGCTGCGTGCTGCCACACCCGGCACCGAGTGCTGCAACCGCTCCAAGGAAAAGAATTCCTGCCAGTGAATATCCCTTCAGCATCTCATTCTCCTTACTCGCCGGCCTTGCCTCTCAGCAGTGCCTCGGGGTGCCGCTCAAGATAATCGGAGAGCTGTCGGAGCGACCGGGTCGTCATGGAGAGCTCCCGCAGGGTCTTGTTCAGGTCGACGACCAGCCGCGAATCCTCTCCGTACGCCTGCAGGGTATGCTCGGACTGCTTCAGGGCCGACTGGGCCGAAACAAGGGTTAGCTGCGCACCATCGAGGACCTTCTGGGTGTCGCTCCGGACGGCAACCATCGTTTCCCTGGTTTCCACGAGGGCAGCATCGGCGGAGCGGGCGGCCTGGGCAAGGTTATCGGCTACGGGGCCGATCCTGCTGTTGAGGTTCTGCACCAGCATCTGGGTATCCCTGATGGCAGCGTCAACAGCCTCCGCCGTCTTTTTCGCGTCGACCGAGTTGACGAGCCTGTCGACTCCCGCGAGCGTGTGATTGAGGTTTTCGACGATTTCCTTGAACGGAAGATTCTCTATGGTCTTCGCCAGCTCCTCCAGCGACGTGGGAATGCTCGGGATCTCGGGATACTCCTTGTACAACCCGACGTAATTAGCCGGCTTGTCGGGAAAAAAATCGAGAGCAACCATCAACTGACCGGTTACGAAACTCTGGGTCTGGAGTTGGGTCCTCAATCCCATCTCGACGGCCTTTTGGATGGACTTGGCATCCCGTCGAAACTCGGACTGGGCCCCCTTGAACTTCCCAGGCTCCAGAGTGAAAATCACCGGGATCTTCAACTCACGCTTTGCGGGGTCTGCGGTGATGCTGATATCGGTCACCGAACCGACCTTCACCCCCCGGAACATGACGGGCGAACCCACGTTCAGCCCTTTCACGGAGCCATCGAAGTACGTGATGTAGACGAACTCATGGGTAAAGAACTTACCGGCGCCAAGGACGAGCACCCCGGCAACCAGCAGGGCAATGGCACCGAGAACGAACGCTCCGATCGCTGTCTTGTTCACTTTAGTGCTCATCTGGGTCTCCGCTTCCGGGTTACTGCTGGCACAGTCAGCGTTGCCGCGCCCCTTCACCCCGCGTCAGGAAGTTGATTACCTTCGGGTCCGGCGATTCCCTGAGGAGCAGTTTCGGGTCGCCGGCAGCGGTCATCGTCTTCACGTCGGGATCGAGAAATACCGAGTTGGTGCCGATGGCGAAGATGCTCGCCAGTTCGTGGGTCACCACCACCACCGTGGTGCCGAGGCTTTCGCTCAGCTCGATGATCAGGTCATCCAGCAGCCGGGCGCTGATGGGGTCCAGGCCGGCCGACGGCTCGTCGAAGAAGAGGAGGTCCGGGTCCAGGGCCATGGCCCGGGCAAGCCCTGCCCGTTTCTTCATGCCGCCGCTGATCTCCGAGGGATAGAACTCCTCGAATCCGCCAAGCCCCACCAGTGCCAGCTTGAACGACACCAGCTCCCGGATCTGCGCCGGCGCGAGGCCGGTGTACTGCTCCAGGGGCATGGCGACGTTCTCCGCCAGGGTCATGGAACTCCAGAGGGCCCCGCTCTGAAAGAGGATCCCGAAGCGCCTCTTGAGCCGCTCCTGCTCCTCGCTTTCAGCCTCCCAGTAGCTGACGCCGTCGTAAAGAATCTGCCCCTTGGCGGGCTGCTTGAGTCCCACCAGGTGCTTCAGCAGGGTGCTCTTGCCGCAGCCGCTTCCCCCCATGATGATGAAGATGTCGCCCCGGTTGATGGTGAAATTGAGGTCGCGCATCAGCACGAAGCTGCCGTAGGACATCTCCAGGCCACGGACGGCGATGACCGGATCCTTACTGCTGCTTTTCAGTGCCTCCGCTCCGCTCATATCCCCAGCACCTGACAGGAAAGGGTGATGATCGCCGTGGCAACGACGATGCAGACAATGCCGGTCACGACCGCCGAGGTGGCTGCATAGCCGACCGCCGAGGCGCTCCGCTCGCACTGGATGCCGCGCAGGCAGCCGGATATGGCCACGAGGATGCCGAAGACGAAACTGTGGAACAGGCCGATCAGGAAATGGGTCAGCGTCAGGGATGAGCGCGACTGGTTCACGTACTCAACCACGCCGAGGTCAAGCATCCCCACCCCCACGATCATCCCCCCCAATACCCCCATCAGGTCGGAATAGACGCAGAGGAGCGGCATCATCAGCATGAGGGCCAGCATCCGGGGGAGAACCAGGAACTCCACCGACGAAAAGCCCAGGGTCTCCAGGGCATCGATCTCTTCGTTCACCTGCATGGTGCCGAGCTGGGCGGCAAAGGCCGCGCCGGTTCGGCCCGACATGATGATGCCGGTCATGATGGCTCCCATGACCCGCACCATGCCGATTCCCACCACATCGGCCACGTAGATCTGCGCCCCGAAAAGCTTCAGCTGGATCGCCGCCACAAAGGCCAGGATCATCCCCACCAGCAGGCTAATGAGGGAGACGATGGGGAGCGCCTGTGCCCCGGTTTCCTGGATGGTCGTGACCAGGTCCAGGCGCCGGAAAACTGCCTTGCCCCGCAGCATCTTGAGGAAAACCAGCGTCACCTCGCCGATGAAGGCGAGCACCTCCTTCGTCCCCTTCATCTGATCGAGGGCAGCATCCGCAACCCGCACCAGGAACGCAGGGCGCCCACCTCCCCGTGTCACTCCCGAGCGCTGGTTTTCGGGGGAGGCCAGGTCCATGAGCTTCCGTATCCCCGGCGGCAGACCGGTCGGGTCAACATCGGCCCCTGCCTGCCGGCAGATGCCGGAGAGCTTCATCAGGAACACCAGCAGGCCGCTGTCCCACGGGCCAAGCTCCGTCGTATCGAACGTGACCCGTGTGACCGGCGGCTGGGATGCAAGGTGCTGCTGAACCTCTTCGGCCAACGGGAGTTTGCCACTCACCTGCCAGGATCCCGCAAGGGTCACGAGCAGCGTATCTGGCGCCGGACGACTGAAACTCAGACCGGCTGTCGCAGATTTCGTTTCGCCGTGGGTCTCCTGATCCATACAGCCCCCCGTGTCATGTGCCCTGACAGGTTTCCCCTGGTACCCCAAACCAAGGGAAACCCTCTTTGGGCGCGATTACGGTTTTTCGCAGTTCGGTCCCTTCCGCTCCGTGCAGAGTCCCCAACGGACCTGCTTGGCCCAGAATTTCAGTGCCTCGTCAGCGTTGTACCAGGTATCGACAATCCCTTGGGCTGCCTTCCCCCCGACGCGGCGGTCGACGGCCGCGGCCAGCAGTTCGCCGGTAAGCGCATCGGTAACTTTCATCTCGCCGGTAATCTCCCCTACCCCCGACTGCTTGCCGGTTGCCCCATACTTGAGAACGGAAACACCGATGCCAATGGGCATCACCGTGGAGAAAAGGTTACGGACCGGCTTGGACGTGTCGGCATCGACGATGGCAAACTTGAGCTGCATGGTATTTGCCTCTGGCGACATCACGATCTGGTAATCCTTCTTGAGCTCTTCGTTCAGATAGACGAAGGCGTTGTTGGCGAGCTTCCGGTAATTTTCCTGTTCATCCGCGTCCAGCTCGCCGTCTTTTGCAATAGTGACCGGCTCGATCATCACCTTGGTGTAACTTGCAATATTGACCTTCGGATTGCGATACCGGTACAGGGCCTGGTCCTCGGTCCCCTCTTTAAGCAGGGACGGATTTACCAGCGTTGATTTCAGATCAACGCTCCGCGCCTGATAACTGGCACCGCACCCCCCGAGCAGCCCTGCCAGAGCAACACACACCGCGCCTGCTACCAATGACTTGATACGTTCCATGATGATCCTCCTTGTTTGACTCTGTCCCCTACGTCCCTCTCCTCGGCTCAGCTTTCTTTCTGCTCTGTTTTAGTACCTGCTCCACCAACTCCAGGCCGCTGGACTCGACTATCTCGAAAAAGCATACCTGCGGTTCCGTGTCCGAAAGCTCCATGGCCTGCAGAATCCGTGCATACAGAGGCGTTCGCATGTGACGATGCATTTCCGCAAAGCTTCGCCACTGCTCCACATAGACAATTGCCGGATCTTCCCCGAATTCCGCGAGAATCCAGCAGGCAAGACAACCCTGCTCCGCCTGGGTAGGCCCCTTCACTGAAAGGAGAATATCCAGGACTTCATCTCGCCTCTCCGGAACGGGAGTAATTCTGACCAATGACAGTCTCATGCCTACACACAATCCGAGATTTGTGCCAAGGTTTCGAGACAGATGATAAATGGCAAAAACTGTTTAGTTACAGGGGGTAATCGACTGCCGAAGAGAATAGAGAGGACGGATGGGGGATGGGAGTGGGCGACATTTCGTCCTTAAGACGAAATGTCGCCCCTTGCCTCCCGTGAGGGGATGCCAAGCTTGAGCATCCTTGAATAGAGGGTGGAAGGATTCATTCCCAGAAGCTGGGCAGCCCCCCCTTCTCCCTTGATGCGCCAGCCGGTCAGCTTGAGCACCCTATTGATGTGACTGGATTCAGCCTCCTCAAGGGTCATGATCTTCGCGGGTTCCGAGTTGTCATTTTCAGGCAGCCGGATTTTCAGGGTGTCGTCGGTGCTCACGATGACGGCATACTCGATCACATTCCGCAGTTCCCGGATATTGCCCGGCCACGAGTAGCGCTGCAGAGCCGCCATGTCACGCTTGGCGACCTTATTGATCTTCTTGCCCATTTTTTCGGAGAATTCGTTGATGAACCCCCAGACCAGAAGGGGAATATCCTCGATCCGGTCGCGCAGGGGTGGGACGACAATGGGGAAGACATTGAGGCGATAGAAGAGGTCTTCCCTGAACGTTCCTTTCTTCACTTCTTCTGCAAGGTTCCGGTTGGTGGCGGCTATCACCCGGACATCGACCTTCATGGTCTTTGGACTCCCCAGCCGCTCGAAACGTCCTTCCTGCAGCACCCTCAGCAGTTTCGCCTGCAGTTCGATCGACAGCTCCCCTATCTCGTCAAGGAAGATCGTCGAGCCATCGGCCAGCTCGAACCGCCCCGCCTGCCGTGACAATGCCCCGGTGTAGGCCCCCTTCTCCCGGCCGAACAGCTCGCTCTCCACCAGTGCCGCCGGGAGCGAGGCACAGTTGACCGTCACCAGAAGCCTGTCCCTGCGGGAACTGAGGTTATGGACGGCCTGGGCCACAAGCTCCTTGCCGGTGCCGGTTTCTCCGCAGATGAGCACGGTGGAACTGGTGGGGGCGACCTGTTCCACCTGCATCAGGACATTGGTGAGCGCCTCGCTCTGCCCGATGATTGCCTCGTGCTCCCTGCCGATCCTGATTTCCGACCTGAGATAGTCGGCTTCGAGTTCAAGCCGGTTCTTCAGGCTCACGATTTCGTCGAAGGACCGCTTCAATTCCAGGTCTGACCCCATGCGCTTCAGGGCGTTCACGATGATTTCCCCGAGCAGACGCACCCTCGGTATGTACTCCTCCGGCCAGGTACGCTGCCGGGTAGTGGCCACGGTAAAGCAGTACACTGTCGGAGATCCGAAAGCGATGGGGAGATTAATGGATCCTTCAACGCCAATTGCCTTGTTGGTTATCCGGTCAATCTCCGCCTCGGGAGGAATGTCGTCCAGGCAGGTGCGAATGCACGGTTTTCCTTGCCGAATGATTAGATCGTATGCCCAGGGGAAGGCCTCCCTTGGATCAATATCCTCCGGCAGGTGTGATGCTTCCGGGGCATACCTGATGTAGGGAAGGCTAGCCTCCATGGTCACGTTATTTGCTTCGAACAGTGCACAGAAATCGGCATGGAAAAAGGTGCGGACATGCTCAAGCGCCGAAGAAACCGCTCCCTCGACCTCTTCAGTGGAGAGATTGATAAAGCTGGCGGAAAGATTCGATATCAAGGTCTCAAAGCGTATCCGTTCCTCGAGCTGTCCATGGGAGACTTTGCGCTCCAGCGCATTTCCGAGTACCGCTCCAATACGCGTGAGCTGCAGGATAGTTTCGTCAGACCATTCCTGCTCTGACCCTACCGTTGCCAGGGAAAGACATCCCCGCGGAGCACCAGCCGTGAACATAGGGATTGAGAGCATTGATTTGATGCCATAGCGTTGGAACTTCTGCCTGTCGATTGAGGCCGAGTCAGGGAGGTCGACGATTCGAGACATGCGGAAGATTTCATTCTGCCGTATCCGGCTCAGAAGATAGGGCATTTCCGCGTGAAGAACGCTCCTGACAGGCGGTTCTGCGCCATTCTCCGCAAAGAAATGGGTCATCACGGCCAGTTTTCCGCCGTCGACAAATTCCCACAGGGTAATCCGGTCGCCCCCGAAATAGGCAATGACATCCTTGAGCCCGGCATCGATTTCCTCGTCCAGTTCCTTCGGGGAGGCGTTCTTGAGCCTGGTTGAAAGGGAGATCAGCAGCTTGTCGAACCGCCGGCGTTCAGACGGAACTTCGCAAGTGCACCCAAAGATGGCGACAGCGTTCCCTTTTTCCCTGGTCCTGTTGCTCGGAGCCCCCTTGTGCTGCCTTATTTCTGCCATACCGACATTTCCTCCCTGAAATGTAGTTGGAACACGGCTTCAAGTAACACCATGGAAACAGATCACGATCACAAGCCTACCACCAGATTAGAAACATTCAAGGCGACATTTCATCCGAAGGACGACATATCGTCCTAACCGCCACTGCCGTCCCAGGTGTCATTCATTTATTGATTCAACATTACAGCATGTTACGCAAAAAGATCATTCACCGGACTTCTGGCACGAATCTGGGAATTAATTTTCGGCAAAGGCAGGACTATCGCCACGACAACAACGCCCTGCGTGTGATTGGGACGTGAATCCCTGACTCTGTCAGCACCAAACGCAAAGGAGAAAAATCATGATCAAGCATATTCGTCTGGTAATCGCGGCACTTATTCTGGCACTGGCAGTGCCGTCTCTGATGAACGCGACCACAGCCCTCGCCGCCAGCATGGCCGAGATCGACCGCGACGTGGACTCGGCCCTGCAGAAGCTTTACGAAAGCACCCCGGCAGCCAAAGCCCTTTCGGAGAAGGCAACGGCAATTCTCGTCTTCCCGAGCATCATCAAGGGAGGACTGGTCATCGGCGGCCAGTACGGCGAAGGGGCGCTCCGTGAACAGGGGAAGACGAGTGGCTACTATCGAAGCGTCGCCCTTTCCTACGGTCTGCAGGCAGGCGCCCAGACCTTCGGCTACGCCCTCTTCTTCATGAACAAGGAAGCACTGGACTACCTGAACAAATCGGAAGGATGGGAAGTCGGGGTCGGCCCGAGCATCGTGGTCGTCGATATGGGCGCGGCAAAATCGCTCACCACCACGACGGCCAAGGACGACATCTATGCGTTCTTCTTCGATCAGCGGGGCCTCATGGCCGGTATTGGCCTGCAGGGGACGAAGATTACCAGAATCGAGCCGAAATAGCGCCGGCACTGAAACACCATGACCGATTCGATCCCAACAGGAGGAAGATACTGATGATATGCCCAAACCGATTCAAACACGCCGCACTCCCCCTACTCTCGGCAGTGGCTCTGCTGCTGGCGCCGGCCGCCCTCCCCGCCTTCCAGCAGCCGTCCATCGTCATCAGCTCCGGAGACACCACCAGCACCAACTACGCTGCCTCCAGCGCCGTTGCGAAACTTTTCAACCGCAAGAGTGCCGAGTACGGGTTGAGGGTCTCCGCCATGCCATCGCAGGGGGCGCTTGCCACCATCGACAATGTGGTGCAGGGAAAGACAGCCTTCGGGATTGTCCAGGCCGACATGCTTCAACGTGCGGCAGACGGAACCGGTCCGTGGAAGGGAAAACCCCAGAAGGAACTGCGCGCCGTCCTCGCCCTCCATGGGGAGGCATTGACGATCGTCGCCGCCACTGATCGCGAAATACGGCGGATCAGCGATCTCAAGGGGAAACGGGTCAACATCGGTGCCCCCGGTTCGAGCGATAACGAATACGGTACGACTCTGCTGGAGCGGTCGGGTGTAAAACTGGCAGACATGAAGATCTCCGAACATCCCTCGGCACTGGCCGCCGAGCTCCTGCAAAAGGATGATATCGATGCATACATCTACACGGTGGGGCACCCGAACCTCTCGGTTCTTGAGGCAAGCGCCGGCAAGCGGAAGGTGCGACTGGTCCCCCTCGACAACACGATCATTTCTCAGGTGACTGCCGGCAATCAGGTCATCATCCCCGTGACGATCCCCACAAACCATTATCCGGGCCTGGAGAAACAGGGGGAGGTTCCGACCGTCGGCGTCAAAGCCGTACTGTTCACCAGAGCAGACACTTCTGATGAAACCGTCTACCGCCTGGTAAAAGAAGTCCTTGCAAACTTCGATCTCTTCAAGCGCCAGCATCCCGCCCTGCAGGACCTGACCTCACGTGACGTCAGCACCATCACGGTAGTTCCACTCCATCCGGGGGCTGAACGCTATTTCCGCGAGGCAGGCCTCGCCCCCTGACGAATGTGCCGGACTGAGCGGTTGACTACCTTATTCTCATCGGAGGACGTAATGAAACGACTGATTGCATCAATACTTATTATGGCCTGCCTGTGGTGGGCGCAGAGCGCCTCTGCGGCTTCCCAGCCCTATTTCTATCCCTTTGTCAATCCCTATGTAGCTACCGTCACGGAAATGCCGAAAGCTTTCGAAGTCAAGCTGCCGGAGGAAGTCCCCACCAAGGAATACACCCTTGACGTATTCCCCGAGCGCGAGATCCCCGACGTTTTCTGGTACGAAGACGGGCTCCCCTTCTCCCTGGCCTACCAGGACCACAAGGCACCGCTCGTCTTCGTGGTTGCCGGCACCGGGTCCCGCTACAACACGCCGCGGATGGTGAAGCTCCAGAAGGCGCTCTACCAGGGCGGATTCCACGTCATCACCATCACCTCGCCGACCCACATGGATTTCGTGGTGAACGCCTCGGAAGGGCTGCCGGGGGATTCCCTCCGGGATGCCAAGGACCTCTACCGGGTCATGAAACTGGCCTACGAGAAGGTCAAGCCCAAGATCGAAGTCTCTTCCTTCGCCCTGACCGGCTACAGCTTCGGCGCTTTCAACGCGGCATTCATCTCCAAGCTGGACGAAGAGCAAAAACAATTCAATTTTAAACGGGTCCTGCTCATCAATCCGCCGGTCAATCTCTACGATTCGGTAACAGCCCTCGATCAGCTGATGGTGGAGAACATCCCCGGCGGACCGGAAAAGTTTGATCTGTGGTTCCGGGGCCTCCTGGCGAAGCTGGCAGCCGTCTCGAAAGAAATGGGAAACGCGGAACTGAGCGGTGACTTCATCTATAACGCCTACAAACGCCTCCCCCCCAGCGAGGAAAATCTGGCCGCCATCATCGGCACGGCATTCCGCATGAGTTCGGCAAACATGCTCTTCACGGCCGATGTCATGAACGGCGGCGGCTACATCGTCCCGAAAAATGCCAAGCTCAACAACTCGACGTCGCTGACCAACTATGCCTTGGTCTCCTACCGTACCCGTTTCGTGGACTACTTCAACGAGTACTTACTCCCTTACTCCGAGAAGAAGGATCCGTACATGAACCGGCAAGCCCTCCTTGACCGCTCGAACCTGCACAGCATCGAGCCGTACCTCAAGAGCGCTGGCAAGATCGGTCTGGTCCACAATGAAGACGACATCATCCTGATGCCCGGCGAGATCGACTACCTGCAGGGAGTCTTCGGCAACAGGGCCCGGATATTCCCGACCGGCGGCCACATGGGCAACATGTTCCATCCCGACGTGGTCCGCTCCATGATCGATTTTCTGACGGGTAAGGAGATATGACCATGAACTATACCAGCAAAAGGATATCACTCATTTCGGCTGCTCTTTCAGCCATGCTCCTGGTGAGCGGATGCAGCACCCTGCCCGAAACCAGTAGCAAAACCATCCCCCCGCTGCGCACCTACGAGGACGTGGTGAAGAAGGATAGCCCTCGCCTGCTTGAAATCAGCGACTCCATGGAAGGGTTCAACCGCGGCGCCTACCGTTTCAACTACAACTTTGACAAGTATTTCTTCATCCCGGTCGTCCGGACTTACGAATTCATCCTCCCTGACTATGTTGAGGATCGGGTCTCCAACGCCATCAACAACATCGGCGAATTCGGCAACCTCACCAACAACCTGTTCCAGCTCAAGTTCAAGGATGCCGGCATCACCCTGAGCCGCTTTGCCATCAATACCACCATCGGTATCGCCGGCCTCTGGGATCCTGCCACATCCTTTGGGCTGGAGCGCCAGAGTGAGGACTTCGGCCAGACCCTCGGCCACTACGGGACGGGCAACGGTTCGTACATTGTCCTCCCCATTGCCGGGCCGTCCAACGTACGCGACACAGCGGGCATGGTAGTCGACGGGGCAATCTTCACCTTTGTGGGACCGAGCGCCTGGGTCGATGACCAAGGAATTTCCAATGCGTACACCGCGACGTATGCCGTGGACAAGCGGCACCGTATCCCCTTCCGCTACCGTCAGACCGGTTCGCCGTTCGAATATGAGCTGGTGAGGATGCTCTACACCATGAAACGGGACTTCGATATAGCACAATGATCTGGGGGGGGAGGCCTCCGCACATGCGATCAGTTGCCGATACATTCAAGGGGGTCACCAGTTTCTGGTGGGGGGACAAGGGGCTTTCGGCCTTTCTTATCCTGCTCTTCATCTCCCTGTTCCTGGGGCCGTTCATCGAATCGGTCCTGATGCGGATTATTTCCTCTCTGTTCTTTTCGTTCCTGCTGATCTCGGGGGTTGTGACGATTTCGTCACGCCCCCTTCCCCGTTTTATTGCCGGTATGGTCGCCGTAGCGGCCATCATCCTGCGCTGGGCGGACAGGTTTACCGAGAACACCACCATAGCAGTCTGGTCAGCCGCCACATCCCTGCTGTTTCTTGCCTTCATGACCGGAGTACTGCTGATCCGGGTTTTCCGCAGCGACAAGCAGGTGACCCTTCACCGGGTCAAGGGGGCAGTGGCGGTCTACATTCTGTTCGGCATCACCTGGTCCATGCTCTATCAGTTCCTGGATCTCTCGTTTACGGGGGCGTTCACCCTGCCGGCCGCTCACCATATCGACGCGACAACCCGGCAGGAGACCTTCACCTATTTCAGCTTTGTCACCCTGACTACCCTCGGTTACGGCGACGTCACCGCCATCCACCCGACGGCGCGCATGTTCGTCATCATGGAGGCGCTCATGGGACAGCTCTACCCTGCAACGCTCCTGGCGCGGCTGGTTTCTCTCGAGATCAGCAGCCGGCACTAGTATCCCGTGCGGTTCGTTTACCGCACCTTTCGTTTGGCGGAGGCTCCGGTCGTCATACCGATCAGCTCGTTACCGCCAAGAAGGGAATACACAGAGAATGAAGGGGAGCATTCCCAAAATATTCGGCCTGGCAGTGGCCTTTATCTGTCTCGCCATCGTTGCCCTCCTGGGGACGCTGGCCATCTACTATTCAAACCTTCCTGCCGTTCTGCGCCCTGTAACGGCCGGCATCTTTGCGCTGGTGGCCGTGAGCCTCATCCTCTCCGGGCTCAGGAAGCAAAAACGACGGGCATGGGGCGCCTTCCTGGTCTTGTTCACGGTGGTATTCATTGCCTGGTGGTTTTTGATCCCGCCGTCCAACAGCCGGAACTGGCAGCCGGATCTGGCAGTGCTCCCCTGGGCTGAGATCAGGGATAACCTGGTCACCGTCCACAACATCCGCAACTGCGATTACCGCTCCGAGACCGACTTCACGGTCCGCCACTACGACCGGACCTTCGACCTGAACCAATTGAAGAGCCTCGATCTCTTCCTCGTCTACTGGGGGTCGCCCAGCATCGCCCACACCATGATGAGTTTCGGCTTCAAGGACGAAAGGCATCTCTGCTTCTCCATCGAGACCCGCAAGGAAGTGGGCGAAGAGTACTCGGCGATCAAGGGGTTCTTCAAGCAGTTCGAATTGACGTACGTGGTTGCGGACGAACGGGATGTCGTGCGCCTGCGGACCAACTACCGCACAGGTGAGGATGTCTACCTCTACCGGCTCAACGTCCCCACGGACTTTGCCCGCAAGGTGCTGCTCGACTACCTGCGCGAGGTGAACAGCCTGAAGGACCATCCCGAATGGTACCGGGCCATCGGTACAAACTGCACCACCAGCATCCTTCGCCACACCCGCCGGTTCAACCCCGATGCCCGTTTCGACTGGCGGCTCATTGCCAATGGCTACCTCGATGAGATGCTTTACGAACGGGGAACGCTCGACCAGACTCTCCCCTTCGCCGAGTTGAAGAAGCGAAGCCTCATCAACCAGCGGGCGAAAGCAGCCGACAAAGCCCGTGACTTCTCACGGCTGATCCGCGTGGGATTGCCCGGAATGGAGCCGTAATCATGGGAACACACGGAACATTCCTGCGCTTCAGTCTGCTTCTCCTGGCACTCGTCCTGCTGGCGGGCTGTGCCACCCCGATCGGCATCCGCCAGGTTTCGCCACGCGATTCATATCGGGATTCAATACGTAATCCCCTGGCCGAAGGAGTGACCAGCAATGCGACAACCATTGTGCTGCGCCGTTTCGACCTCTCCTCCACATACAAGGACGACCCGGCAGAAGTAATCGAATTCCTCCACGACAGGGCGCTGCATGATGACCGGCGGGATACCCTCTACGCACTGGCGGAACTCTCCTATCTCTACGGTGAGCGCCTGGGGGAAAGTGCCGACGAGGCAGACCAGGAGCTGGCACCCGACTATTTCATCCTTGCGGCAGTCTATGCCTACCAGTTTCTCCTGGATGAACGAACCGAACCTCCACCTGGTACCTTCGACATTCGTGCCCGCACTGCCTGCGATCTGTACAATTTTTCCCTGTGGCGGGGGATGTCAACGGGCAAGGCAGGCACCCTCAGCTTTGCCTCAGACGTGCGCAAATTACCAGTCGGCAGCCTTGCCATCACGGTCGATCTGAGCAAATTCCCCTGGGCCCTCGAGGATTTCGAACGGTTCGAGCCGGTAGACAAGTATGTGATACGCGGTGTTTCCATTCGCAACCGCTCAAAGGGGATCGGCAGTGCCCTTATTGGCGTGAAGAAGGCGAACCAGGCGTCACCTTTTCCCCAGGCCGCGCCGGTAACCATGTTTCTGCGGATCAACGGCAACCTGGCTCAGTTGACTGAGGGGACGGCGACCGCCTCTCTGGAGTTCTACTCGGCCTACGAAGAAAATCTTCTGGAAGTCAAAGGACGCCGCCCCCCCCTCGAGACCGACACCACCACACCGATGGCCTACGTACTCGACACCTCCAGGATCTGGGATTTCGGACTGGGTTCATTTCTTGGCACGGAATTCCAGTCCATTTCCAATGGCCTCTACATGAGCCAGCCCTACCAACCGGGCCGCATTCCGGTGGTATTCGTACATGGCACCTTCAGCAACCCGGCCTGGTGGGTGGAGATGTTCAACACACTTCGTGCCGACCCCATACTGCAGAAAAAGTTCCAGTTCTGGTACTTCCTCTACAACAGCAGCGCCCCCCTCGTGGTGTCCGCCGCCGATTTGCGGGACGCTCTGCGGGACAAGGTCGCCCAACTCGACCCGGCAGGAAAGGACCCGGCGCTCCAACAGATGGTCGTTGTCGGCCACAGCCAAGGGGGGCTCCTGACCAAATTCACCGCCGTCGATATGGGCGATAGCTTGGTACGCGCACTTACGGGGAATAATTTCGACGCCCTGAAGTTGCCTGAGGAGAAGATGGCCGCAGCCCGCAGGCTCCTTATTGTGGAACCGGTACCAGCGGTAAAGCGGGTAGTTTTTATCTCCACTCCCCACCGGGGGAGTATCCTCAGTAAACAATGGGTGCGAACCCTGATCAAAAAACTCGTCACCCTGCCTGGAAAAATTGTCGAGACGACCTTCAGCATCCACGAGTATTTAACCGATGACATGAAAAGATTAATGGGCAGCAGCAAGATTCCAACCAGCATCGACGGCATGTCGCCGGACAATCCGGTCCTGAAGGCACTGGCTGCCACCCCGCTGGCAACCGGGGTGACCGGCCATTCGATCATCGCGGTCAAGGGGGATGGCGATCCCAATCTTGGGGACGATGGCGTCGTCGCCTACAGCAGCGCCCATCTCGACGGGATGGAGTCGGAATTCATCGTCCGCTCTGGCCATTCCTGCCAGGAGCACCCGTTCACCATCGAAGAGGTGCGGCGGATTCTGCTCAAACATCTCGGCGCACAGGAAGAGACGGCAAAGTGATTGCCTTGTCTGCTCCGCTACCCCCGGAGGTAACCTATGTTGCGGCTTTTTCAATCCCTATTCGGCGGCGACACCACAGCGGGGAACTATCCCGAGTCACTTGTCAGGGAGGCCATCGAGCGTGCGGTGGACGGCACCGACCCGTGGATTCGCGCCGTGTCGGGCTACAAGAAGAAGCTGAGGCCGGCGGTGGTTCGTGCCATTGACCATGTGGTGGCGTTGGTGGATGGGATGCCGCCGCCGCTGGAGTTGAGCATCGAAAACTATGCTGACGGCGATCCCCTCCTGAGGAGATTTTTCATCTCCACCGATGAGTTGCGGGATTTCATAGCTGCCGAACGGAATCTGGCAGCGTTCCGAAAAGGGCCGGAAGGGGCCTCTCCTCGTGTCGTTGCCATGCTGGCCATGGAGAAACAGGAACGGGGGATTATCGGCGTTGCCCTGTCCGGAGATGTCGTCATGCGAGATGTTCCCCAGACAACGGTCAGCTTCGAGGGGCACCGCCTCATGGACCCCTCGGGGAGCGAGGAGGAAACCCGCAGCCGGCTCATGCGCCGCGCCTACGACCACCTGCTGAGCCTGGCCCTCGGGCGCATCGCCACCATAAAGACCGAGCGCGTGAACCTGGAGAGATACCGCACGCTCATCCAGTCAAAGCTCAACCTTCTGCAGCGCGGTGGCTGGGGATTCGACTCTGCCGGCTCGCCGGAGAGCATGGATGAGGCAAAGCTTGAGGAAATGCTGGGCCGGATCGAGACGCAGCTCATGGAAGTGGGGGGGGATGACCGGGCGCTCGAGGCGTATCTCGACATTGTGGCGGACGTATTGAGCCGCCCCGAAGAACATCTCTGGTCCACCAAGACAACACTGATCGTCGACCGCCTGGGAATCAAGCGGGGTGAACCCGCCGATGACGCGCCGGAACTGACTCTCGACGAACTGTGCAATGCCGAAGGGCAGAGGCTCATCGTCTCGCTTGTCACTCTTCCCGATACTGATCAACAGGTCAACGACTGACACGAGAACCCGGAAAAGGAGGACACCATGCCTGTGGATCATTCGCAAGCTCCTGGACGCCGATGAAAGCGATCCCTTGTACTACCACCTGACCTTCAACAACTGCAGGGTCAAGAACCGGAAGATCGCACGGATCATTGCCGACTTTGTCGTGAAATGAGGGAGGAGCGATTCATGGAAGCATCAAGTTCAAAGGGCAATATACCGACTCCCGAACCAGGGGGTGAACGTGAGGGCATCCGGCGCGGAATGGGCATTGTCCCCCTCAAACAGGCAATACTGGATCACCTGCACTTCACCCTGGCACGACACATCGGCCTGGCGACCCGCAACGATTGGTACATGGCCGTTGCATACACCGTCCGCGACCGGATGCTCGACGACTGGCTCAGCTCGCTCCATCACCTGTCGGACCGAACGATCAGGATCGTCAGCTACCTGTCGGCCGAGTTCCTGATGGGGCCACACCTGGGGAACAACCTGGTGAACCTGGGGATCATGGGTCCTGTTCGCCAGGCCTTGGCCGAGCTTGGGCAAGGCACGCATGGGGAAGTTCTCCCCGGACCGGTCAATCCGGGAGTACTGCACAAATATCTGGGGGGCACGGCCCGTCGAAGAGCCGGCACCTGTCGGCACTCGCGGAGCGGCAAAGGCCGCCGCTGCGAAAAGGAGAAAGTGACCCATGCCTATTGCCAGTTACGACGTCTACTGCAGAATGCTTGACCGGGCTCGGGATGGGCGCTTCGCCTACCCCGCCATCAACGTCACCTCCCTGACCACGGCAAACGCTGTGCTCAAAGGGCTCGCCGAAAGCGGCAGCGACGGGATCATCCAGGTCTCCACCGGGGGGGCGGCCTTTGCCTCGGGCATGGCGGTCAAGGATATGCCACTGGGTGCCATCTCCATTGCCGAGCACGTCCACCGGGCCGCCGAGCGCTACCCCATTTATGTTGCACTCCACACCGACCACTGCCCGGCGGACAAGCTCGACACCTTCGTCCTGCCGCTGGTGGCGGAAACCGAGCGACGCCGTGCCGCAGGGCTCCCCAATCTCTTCAACAGCCACATGTTCGACGGCAGCGCCCTGCCGCTGGCGGAGAACCTGGAGATTGCCGCGAAGCTGCTGGAGCGGTTCAAGGCAAGCGAACTGATCCTGGAGATCGAGGCAGGCGTCGTGGGGGGCGAAGAGGACGGCATCAGGGCCGAGGCCAGCGCCAAGCTCTACACCACTCCCGAGGACACCCTGGAGGTGGCACGGTGCCTGAACCCCATCGGCGCCCGCTATCTCCTGGCAGCCACCTTCGGCAACGTCCATGGCGTCTACAAGCCTGGTGCCGTAAAGCTGAGGCCAGCAGTCCTCAAGGAGTGCCAGGATGCCGTGGCCGCCCAACATGGCGAGGGGTTCCGCTTCCATCTGGTCTTCCACGGCGGTTCGGGCTCGGAGCTCCACGAGATTCACGAGGCCCTGGACTACGGCGTGGTCAAGATGAACATCGACACCGACACCCAGTACGCCTTCACCCGTCCGATAACCGCCCACATGTTCACCCGCTATGACGGGGTCCTGAAGGTGGACGGCGAGATGGGGGACAAGAAGGCCTACGACCCCCGCACCTATCTGGCCCTGGCCGAGACGGGAATGGCCGAGCGGGTCAAACGGGCGGTGACGGAGCTGCGGGGAACCGGCACGACGCTCTTCGGGCGGTAGGCTCGGACGGAAGCGCGAGGAGAAGACCCCATGGCAACACTCATCTCGATTCTCCAGCAGTACCCTGAACTGGCCATCTTTCTCACGCTGGCGCTGGGATTCTTCATCGGTCGCCTCAGGTTCGGCAACTTCTCCCTCGGCACCGTCGTTGGGACGCTTCTGGCGGGTGTGCTCATCGGCCAGTTCGACATCAAGGTTTCCCCGACGGTGAAGACGGTCTTTTTCGACCTGTTTCTCTTCGCCACCGGATACAAGGTGGGTCCCCAGTTCTTCCGTGGTTTGAAAAAGGACGCCCTGCCCCAACTCCTGCTCACGGTGATTATCTGCGTTTCCTCTCTGGTTACCGCGGTCGTCGCGGCAAAAATCCTCGGCTATGACGCGGGAACCGCGGCCGGGATGCTGGCAGGGGCCTTCACCGAGTCGACGGTGATCGGCACGGCCGGCGACGCCATCAACCGTCTCCCTCTCCCCGAAGCGGAAAAGATCCGGCTGGTGAACAACATCCCCGTCGCCTACGCCGTCACCTACCTGGTGGGGACGACGTTTCTCGTCTGGTTCCTCTCGTTTTTGATGCCTCGGCTCATGGGGCTTAACCTCCGCGAGGAGAGCAGGAAGCTGGAGGTGGAACTGTCGGGGAAGGAAGAATTGGAACCGGGCATCCTCTCCTCGTACCGGGAGTGGGACTTTCGCGCTTTTCGCGTCACCGGGTCGACGGCCATGAACCGGACCGTTGCCGAGATCGAGGCCTCGTTCCCCGGTGTTCGGCTGTTCGTGGAACGGATCCGGCGCGACGGGTCACTGATCGAGCCGGACGTGGATACCGTGATCCGCGAGGGAGACCTTATTGCCGTTGCCGCCCGCCGCAACCTCATCCTCGATGTCGGCACCAAAATCGGCCAGGAGGTGGAGGATCGGGAACTGCTGGAGTTCCACCTGGCCAATCTTGAGGTGGTCCTGACCAACAGGGAGCTGGTCGGCGCCACGCTTCTCGAGCTGGCCGAGCGCCACGGCCGGGGGGTGGCCCTGCTGAAACTGATCCGCGGCGGCCAGGAGATCCCCTTTACGGCACAGACGAAGGTATACCGGGGAGACCTGCTCCAGATCGCGGGAGACCGGCGCAATGCAGAAAGGGCCGCCCAGGCCATCGGCTACGTGGACCGCCCATCGGCAGCCACCGACATGATCTTTGTCGGGCTGGGGATTTTCCTTGGGGGGCTTGTGGGCCTCCTGTCGGTCACGGTGGGAGGGGTTCTGATCACCCTCACCGCCAGCGGCGGCGCCCTGGTCATGGGACTGGTGTTCGGCTGGCTCCGCTCCGTCCGCCCCACCTTCGGCCGCATACCGGAGGCCGCCCTCTGGGTTTTCGACTCGGTGGGGCTTTGTACGTTCATCGCCGTGGTCGGCCTGGGCGCGGGTCCCAGCTTTGTGGCCGGGGTGCGCCAGACCGGCCTGAGCCTCGTGTTCGTCGCCCTTGTGGTGGCTGCGGTCCCGCACATCATCGGCCTTCTGGTGGGCCGTTACCTTCTCAAGATGAACCCGGTCATCCTGCTGGGAGTGTGCACCGGCGCGGGAACCCTCACTGCGGGCCTGAAGGCCCTTCAGGACGAATCACAGAGTAAGCTTCCGGTGCTCGGCTACACGGTCCCCTATGCGGTGGGAAACATTCTGCTGACCGCCTGGGGACCGGTCATCGTTGCCCTGATGAGTTAACAACTGTTCCACGAACGGGAAGACCACCGCTAAAAGGAGAAACCATGAACGGCAGCCTGGTGTTACGAATCGTTGTGTGTGTGGTTCTGCTGCTTGTTTCCCTGACCGAAAGTCATGCGGCAGAATCGGGCGAATTCAAGGGGGGCTGGATCGCCAACGGCACCCGGGCACCCTTCCCCTTCGGGGACGGACGGCAGGTTTTCACCTTCAAGCTCGCCGGCCATGTGAACCTGCAGACAGTACTCGGCAAGAAGAAGGACTACTGGTCCGAATGCGTCGGTTTTGCCGATTCGGTGACCGGTGTTGTCGGCCGCTGTGTCTGGAAGGATCTTGCCGGTCCGGAGATCTACATCATGCTGCAGAGCAATCAGCTGCAGCAGGGAAGCCTTGTTACCGGCACCATTGTCGGCGGCACCGGGCCCCTCGCCGGAATCAGCGGTGATGTGTCGTTCAACTGGTCAATCCCGTGATCCCGGAGATGGTCAGCCAGGTCTGCTTCACCATCATCGGCTACGACGTGACCGTCGCCATGGCTTCGGAGGCCAGCGAGCTGGAGCTGAACATGGCCGAGCCGATCATCGCCTACTGCCTGCTGCATGGGCTCATGATCCTCAAGAACGCCGCCATCGTGCTGACCAGCAGGTGCATCGTCGGCATCCAGGTCAACGTGGAGCGCTGCCGTGAGTACGTACAGAACAGTATCGGCCTGGTCACTGCTCTCAACCCGGTACTTGGTTACGAGAAATCGGTCTCCATCGCCAAGGAAGCCCTGGAAACCGGCGGCAGCGTCTACGACCTGGTGCTCCAGAAGGGTTGGCTGAGCAAGGAGGCCCTTGACGACATCCTGAAGCCGGAGAACATGACGCAGCCGCGCACGATATCAAAGTAATCAGGGGTATTAGCGACGCCCACGAACAACTATCATTTCCTGGAAAGGGGAAACCGATGAAGAAGCTGTACCTCGCTCTCTGGGCGCTCATGCTCATCGTCATGCAGACGGGATGCGCATCCGTCTCGCTGGTCAACTCATGGAAGGATGCCGAAGCGCCGGCAAAGCAGTACCGGAAGCTCCTGGTCGTAGGCGTGGCAAACAATAACCAGATGCGACAGGTCTTCGAGGAGGTTTTTTCCGATGAACTGCGGAAAATGAAACTTACGGCCATCTCGAGCTACACCATTACCGGCGTCGAGGCGAAGCAGTCCCGGGAGAGCCTCGAAGAGGCGGTCAGAAAGACCGGAGCCGACGGGGTCCTCATCACCCGCCTCGTGAACCTGAAGCGCAACACCACAACCCAGACCGGCTTTATCATGTCGGATCGGGGCTTCTCACATCCCGACTTCTATGATCCCGTTTTCATGCCGACCGACCTGTACGGGTACTATGGGGCGACCGTCTCCTACGCCACCTTTGAGCATCGGACAGTGGAGGTAACCACGTCGACGGTCGCGACCCTGCAGACCAATCTCTTCGACGCCGGAACGGGGCGCATGGTCTGGTTGGGGACCACGAGCGCCGTGGACCCCAAAGGGGTCATTACAGTCAGTAGCAAGCTATCGGGTGTGGTGATCAGGGCCCTTGCCAGCCAGGGGCTCATCTGAGACAGGGAGGAACCGATGAACGTATGCTGGAAGATTATGTGTGCCTTGATCGCCATGGGATCGCTGCTCCTGGGGGGGTGCTCCTCCCTGACGGTGAAGGAATCGTGGCATAAGACCGGCGGGTCGGGACATACGTACAAGAAACTGATGATACTCGCCATAGCCAACGACGAGAGCCGCCGTAAACTTTTTGAAAACGTCATGGTCGATGAGCTTGACCGTCACGGTGTCACTGCCGTGGCAAGCCATACCCTGGTGAAGGATCTGGAAAAGGCCAAGAGGGACGATATCGTGGCGGCCGTAAAGGCAACCGGCGCAGACGGAGTGATAACGGCCCGGCCGGTGTCCGTCGGAGACAAGACCGTGACCCAGGAGGGGATGGCAGGCCCCGCATTCGGGACCGCGGCAAGCGGTTACTACAACTTTGCCGGATCAAAGGACTATCTGCGGGCGAATCTGCAGACCAACCTCTATGACAGCGCAACGACCGAACTGGTCTGGACCGCCACCATAGACACCTACGACGCCGAACGGATAGCCCGGGTCAGCCGTGATCTGGCCAAATTTCTGGCCGAACGTCTGCGGCTAGACGGTTTTCTGTGAGCCGCTCAGGTTCCGAGCATGTCAAAGGAGATACAGCACATGATTGTGTTACCCAGAAAACTTTTCCTTATGGCTGCGGCAGCCATTTTCATGCTGCAATCGGCATCAGCCGGTGCCGCGGAGACGGAATATCCCTGCATGGATGAACTCGAAAGGTTCTGCAAGGACGTGCAACCGGCAGCCGGTCTCCTGGTGACATGCCTCAACGGCCACGTGGAAGAATTGTCACCGTCGTGCCGGGCCAAAGTCGAGCGCTCCCTCAAGCGAATTGAGGAGGCAACGAAGCTTTGCGAACCCGACATCCAGAAGTTCTGCGCGGATGTCACACCCGGCCAGGGAAGAGTGCTTAACTGCATGAAGAGCAAGCTGGAACTTCTCTCGCCGGCGTGCCGGGAAAAGGTCGTGCAGTATGGGGGGCACGTGCCGAAGAAACCCTCCGCACACGAGTAACCCTTAAACTGTCACATGAATAAGGAGTAGCTCAACATGGGATTTTTCAAGACATTCTGCGTTACTGGCACTCTGTTTCTCTGCGTTGCAGCGGCCTGGGGCGATGACGCGCTACCGTCACTGCAATCCACCCCGCTTCCCTCCATGAGTGAAGCACCCATGACGGTGATTACTCCTTCCGAAGTATCACTTTCGGTAACCTGTTACCTCGGCAACCCCCTTAACAACAATACCCTGGGAGGTATCATGGTCACCAGCGCCGAATCCGCGGGGCCCACCTGCAACGCCATGTTTTTCGCCTGCAAAGGGAACTGTTACGGGTGTTACGCCGATTTTGATCTGTCGGAGGACATCTGCGCCAACAACGCCGGAAAAAAGTTTTTGCGCTGAGCAGGTCGCGGGGTCTTCCGTTTCAATCGGTTGTGACGTCGCAGGAGAGTCCATGGTGATCATAGCGGTATTCATTGCGCTGGTCTTTCTGTACAGCCTAGTGTCCAGGCGGCTGGAGCAGACGGTCGTGACCGCACCTATCCTCTTCACCGCCGCGGGGACGCTGCTGGTCCTCGCCATTCCAAGTGCCGGCGAACTGGGCATCGGGCGGGAAAGTTTTCTGAAATTTGCCGAGATAGGGCTGGTGATGCTCCTGTTCACCGACGCCACCCACATCAACGCGAAGACGGTTCGGAGCCGGGAAAGGCTCCCTCTTCGGCTGCTGAGCATCGGGATGCTGCTGACCATTCTGCTGGGGGCCATTGCGGCCCACCTCCTCTTCCCCCGGATGTCGCTCTGGGAGGCGGGCATCCTTGCGGCCATCCTGGCGCCCACCGATGCAGGGCTGGGGCAGGTCATCGTGCGCAGTCCGCACGTGCCGCTACGCATCCGCCAGGCACTCGATGTGGAAGCGGGCCTCAACGACGGGCTGTCCGTCCCCTTCCTCATGTTCTTCATCGCCGTGTCCCAGGTCGGCACCGACGGGGCCGGCCAGGTCCTCATGAAATATGTCGGCGAGCAGCTGGGGATGGGGGCCGTGGTGGGGCTCGCCATTGGGCTGGCCGGCGGAGTGCTCCTGGGCACAGCCCGGCGGAAGGAATGGATGGCCGAATCGGTTCAGCAGCTTGGCCTGGTGAGCTTGCCCATTCTCTCTGTTCTGGCGTGCGAACCTGTTGGCGGCAGCATGTTCATCGCCGCCTATGTGGCCGGCCTGGCCGTTCAGTTTGGCTATCCTGATGCCAGCGCCCACAGCGTCGAATTCACCGAGGGGTGGGGACAGTTGCTCGACTACTTCGTCTTCTTCCTGTTCGGTCTGTTCGTGGCATTGGCATTGGGCCGCTTCAACATCGTCCACATGCTGTATGCCGTGATCAGCCTCACGGTGGTGCGGATGGTCCCCGTGGCGATCGCCCTGGCAGGAACCCGCCTGAGTTCAGCCACCGTCCTGTTCATGGGATGGTTCGGCCCCCGCGGTCTTGCCTCCATCGTGCTGGGGCTCGTCTTCCTGGAAGAGGAGGCGCGGTTGCCCGGAGAGGAAACCATCAAGCTGGCAGTCATGGCGACGGTCATGCTCAGCATTTTCGCCCACGGCTTCAGCGCCCTCCCCGGCATTTCCCTCTATGCCCGCACGGTGGCGACGCTCGATGCCACAACCCCTGAAAAGAGGGAATAACGTCTGAGAATGGAGGAGGACACCCATGATCAGGAAGCGCCATGTTTCAAGCCTCGTTATGGTCGTACTTCTCGCGCTCCTCACCGGCTGCGCGACGCTCGGACCGGGGACCATCGCCCGGGACCGCTTCGACTATACCACCTCCGTCGCCGACTCGTGGAAGCGGCAGATGCTCCTCAACATCGTCAAGATTCGCTATGGCGACGCCCCGATCTTCCTCGACGTGGCCTCCATCATCAACCAGTACTCCCTGGAGGGGGAACTAAACGCCTCCTTCGGCTGGCAGTTTCCGACGGCCGGCAGCAATAACCAGCGGGTTGGCGGATCAGGCCGCTACTACGACCGCCCCACCATAACCTACACCCCCCTGACCGGTGAGAAATTCGCCCGGAACCTGATGACGCCCGTGGCCCCCGCGACGGTCATGAGCCTGATTGAAGGGGGTTACCCCATAGACCTCGTTTTCCGGATTCTCGTCCACTCGGTCAATGGCATCCAGAATCAGTTCGGGGGTTCCGCGCGGATGCGCAAAGCCGATCCGGAATTCTATACTCTCCTTGAGAAACTCCGTCAGAACCAGACAGCAGGAAATGTCGCCCTGCGGGTGAAAAAGACGGAAGACCGCGCCGCCCTGGTCATGGTCTTTCGAAAGCGAGTGGACAAGGAGACTGAAGAAACAGCGAAAGAGATACGGCGGATACTCGGCCTCAAGGAGAGCGGCGGAGAATTCAGGGTCGTCTACGGGTCAGCGCCGAGCAACGATGAGGAGATCGCCCTGCTGACCCGCTCGATCATCGAAATTCTCAGCGACATTTCCTCAACCGTCGAAGTCCCTGAAGAACATGTGGCCGAAAAGCGGGTGCCCCCGACCAAGGAGCCCGAAGGTGAGGGAATCAAGGGACCGATGATACGGATCTTCTGCTCCAAAGCGAAGCCCGGTGACGACTTCGCCGCCGTGCCGTACCGGGACCGCTGGTTCTGGATAGACGATCGGGATTACCAGTCGAAAAAGCTCTTCTCGTTCCTGATGTTCGTGATGACCCTCACCGAGACCGGCGGCAAGGAAGGTGCGCCGATCGTCACGATCAGTGCGGGGGGATGAGCCATACGGTGATTCAAGTCATCGTGAACACGGAATCCGAATTCGGTCTCGTGACTTTTTACAGGCTGTTGAAAAACATCGAGAGGAGGCCGGGATGCTAGGCGCAAGCAAGCGAAGAAGCGAGGAGGATGGTGTGATTAGCGCGCGGAACCTGAAATCCTACACATAAATATTGAGTATCGCTCCCTTGCGCCTTCGTTCGACCCTGGGGGACCTGACCGGGTCAACCCCTATTCGTACCCACCCGCTGGATCGCTCGAAAGCTACGATCCTGCCATCTTCAATCAGGGGTTCAAGACTCGTATCGTCTACCGTACCAAAAGACTTATCTTCATACTGTACGCGGATAAGCATCAGAACGACCTCCGTGTCGCATCCATCAAAGGTTACTGTTTTGCTGCTCTCCCTTTTCAACCACTTTCCTCCCGGCATCCGCACCTGTTCGATCAGCTTCAGGCCACGGATATCCACAATCTCGTACACACAGACTACGGGCTCAAATTGCGAGAGCTCTATGGCTTCCAGAATTCGTGAAAATAGAGTGGAGCGAAAATGACGCTGCATCTCCCCGAGAGTCTGCCACAGTTCCACAGAAACTGTGTTCGCATCGTCCCCGAACTCTTCGAGAATGCAGCAGTTCAGGCAGCTCGCGGCCACCTGGGTAGGCCCATTCATGGAAAGGAGGATATCCAGGATCTCCTGTCACTTTTCAGGGAGCGGTGAGATTTTAAACATTATCAGACTCTCATGCTCACACCCAATCCGAGATTTGTGCCAATGGCAGGATTGAAGGCAAATATATTTAAATCTCTTTAAATGCAGCGGAGTATCTAGAAAAAAATAGTGGCGGGAATGACCCGCGTGGTTCGGCAAGTCGATATTTCAACCTTTGGTCGACATATCGACCAAAACGCACCAATGCCAGCCGAAATCGCTTTGAATTACAGCTCTATAACAGCCCGTTACAGGGTGATTCCCCTTTAATTTCTCATGGCATGAATCTGGGATACTATTCCGTAACTAATTGTGGCGCTCAGGCCATCAATCTTCCACCCGGCCCGACGTCCGCAATTCCCTGACCTTACAATGCTTAAAAAACAGGATTGACAAGCTCATGAATCTGACCAAACCGAAATTCAGCCTACTGCACATTGAAGACGATCCCAGTCTGGTAAAACTCGTCAAGATTGCCTTCGGGAAATTCGGCTTCAGCGGTGAATCCATGTCAGCGGGAAGTGTGAACGAAGCTCTCGAACTGCTCAACGCGAGAGAACGTGCCGGTGAGCCATTCAACCTGATCCTGACGGATATTCAGCTTCCCGACGGCACAGGGCTGGACCTGATCCGCGAAGTTAGGTCAAGCCCCTACTGGCGGCTTACTCCGGTCATCGTTCTTTCCAGCGAGGTGGCTCCGGGAACGATCGACAGTGCCTACACGCTGGGAGCCAACTGCTATGTGCCCAAGTTATCCAGGGGCACGCGAATACTGGACTCGCTGAAGGCCCTGTATGAATGCTGGATGGAGAGGGCGATTCTACCTCAAAGCCATCCCATCGATCGGGTGCAGGACCTTCTCGCCAGGGGCGTCGCCCTGCGGACCCGTACCGCCGACTTCTACATGGGCCTTGCCCGTGTATTCGAGGCTGTGCCCGAAGAAGAGGGATTCTGGCTTGACCGTGCCCTGTACGAAGGGAATATCTCGAACCTGCTTGGATTTTTTCGGGGGAGCCTTAGAGGGGCAGATCCCCCCCTGAAGCTTTTGGAACACATAGACACCATGCAGGTCCGGGTCAGGGGTGCCCTGGCCCTGGCTGAAAATCATTTCAAGGAGAATTCCGTCCCCTCTCCCGTAGAGGCATACCGATGGGTCCTCGAAATTATGGATGTCCTTGACGAGGAGATTTTTGCAAAGGTCCTCGGCTTGCTCTTTCCCAGGGAACCGGTGGCTACGGGTGCCCTCATGGCTCGCGCGGCCGGCCAAATGCGGGACCTGGCGGCCCGTGTACTGGAACGGACAGAAGAGCCGCAGCTCCATGTCAAGGCGGCACGATTGCGTGCCTGGGCCGACCGCTTGAATGAGGGTGTACCTGAAAGTCAGATCTGACGGGCATAGAGTTCCCGATATGTAGTGCCCAGCAGCTCAATGAGTGTTTCCAGTCCAAGGGATGGGGGCCGACCATCCCCCGTAAGATGACCACCGGCAAGGGTAATCAGATAGACCGCAGCGGACAGTAACAACAAAGGAGTCGGACCATGAAGATTCTCGGCACAATTCTTCCGATGATGAACTGGCTCCCTTCCTATCAAAAGGATTGGCTCCGCTACGACCTGGTCGCCGGGCTTACGGCAGCGGCGGTGGTCATACCTAAGGCGATGGCCTATGCCGCCATCGCCGGCCTCCCGCTGGTGGTCGGTCTCTACACCTCCCTCGTGCCGCTGGTGGTGTATGCCGTGATGGGTACCTCACGCCCCCTGAGCGTCACCTCCACCTCCACCATCGCCATCCTGGCAGCCGGCGCCCTCGGCCAAGCGGTTCCCGGTGGCGATGCCGCCTCGCTGGTGGCGGCGTCAGCCACGCTGGCGCTCCTGGCGGGCGCGTTCCTGGTGCTGGCCGGCCTGCTTCGCCTCGGCGTGGTGGCCAACCTCATCTCCGACCCGGTGCTCACCGGTTTCAAGGCGGGCATCGGTGTAGTCATTGTCCTGGACCAGCTTCCCAAGCTCCTGGGGATACATATCACCAAGGCCGGATTCTTCCGTGACATCCTGTCGATAGGCAGACATCTGCCGGAGACGTCCCTCCCTACCCTTCTGTTCGCCCTGGCGATGCTGGCCCTCATGCTGGGCCTCGAGCATTTCGCCCCACGGGTGCCGGCGCCGCTGGTTACCGTGGCAATCGGCATTGCCGCCGCCTACTACGCCGGTCTCGACAGGGCGGGCATCGCCCTGGTGGGAACGGTTCAGGCGGGACTCCCCTCCTTCGCCCTTCCCAACCTCTCCCTGGTGGTGCATCTCTGGCCCGCAGCCCTGGGCATCGCCCTGATGAGCTTCGTCGAAACGGCAGCTGCTGGTCGCGCCTTTATCAGGCGGGGCGACACGCTCCCCGACGCGAACCAGGAACTGGTGGCGACCGGCATGGCCAACCTCGCCGGCAGTCTCTTCCATATCATGCCGGCCGGCGGAGGAACATCGCAGACGGCGGTGAACGATGGCGCGGGAGCCCGGAGCCAGGTGGCAGGGCTGGTGACTGCCGCGGTTGTCATGGCCACGCTTCTCTTTCTTGCCCCTCTCTTCGGTATGATGCCCCATCCGACCCTGGCCGCCGTCGTGGTAATTGCCAGTATCGGCCTGATCAACCCGGCAGAATTCCGTGCCATCCGACAGATCCGGTCCATGGAATTTCGCTGGGCCCTCATTGCCGTGGCCGGCGTGCTGCTGCTCGGCACCCTGAAGGGCATCCTCGTGGCGGTGCTGGTGTCGCTGGTGGCACTCATAATCCGCGCCAACCGTCATCCTCTCCTCGTCCTGGGACGCAAGCCCGGCACCAACGTATTTCGCCCCCGCTCGCCGGAGCATCCGGAAGACGAAACATTTTCCGGCCTCCTGATGCTGCGGCCCGCAGGGGCGATATACTTCGGCAACGCCCCGACCCTTGGTCAAAAGATGCGGGGGCTGATCGACGAGTACACCCCGAGGGTGGTTGTCCTGGAGCTGAGGGCGGTGCCCGATCTGGAGTTCACCGCCCTCAGGATGCTGACCGACGGCGAGGAGAAGCTGCGCGAGGCCGGGACCGTGCTCTGGCTGGTGGCGCTGAATCCCGAGGTACTCGCGGTTGTCCAGAATTCACCTCTGGGAGCGCGATTGGGCCGGGAACGGATGTTCTTTACCCTGGAACAGGCGGTGGATAAGTATCAGCGAGAATGCCGATAGGAGGGTGAAACCATGGCGGAGCAGAAATTCATCGACGTCACGGAACAGAAGCGGCTCAATGATGCGCGCGAAGCGGGTATCCCCTGGAAAAAATGGGGACCCTATCTCAGCGAGCGGCAGTGGGGAACGGTCCGGGAGGACTACAGCGAGGACGGCAACGCCTGGGACTATTTCACCCACGACCAGTCTCGCTCGCGGGCCTACCGGTGGGGCGAGGACGGACTGGGGGGGATCAGCGATGACAAGCAGCGGCTCTGCTTCGCCCTGGCCCTCTGGAACGAGCGGGACCCCATCCTGAAAGAGCGCCTCTTCGGGCTCACCAACAGCGAGGCGAACCACGGGGAGGATGTGAAGGAGTACTACTTCTACATCGACAGCACCCCCACCCACTCCTACATGAAGTACCTATACAAGTACCCGCAGCGCGAATTTCCCTACCGCGACCTGATCGAGACGAACCGGGGCCGGTCGCGAGAAGAGTTCGAGTACGAACTGCTCGACACCGGGGTGTTCGACGACGACCGGTATTTCGACGTGTTCGTGGAATACGCCAAGGAAGGCCCGGAAGACGTGCTGATCCGGGTCACTGTGCACAATCGTGGTCCGGAAGCGGCCCGGCTTCGACTGCTGCCGACCCTCTGGTTCCGGAACACCTGGTCCTGGGGCGGGGACGATCCGAAGCCATCTCTCCGCGAAGTGGCGCCGGGCGCCATGCAAGCCTCCCACCATGAACTGGGTGAATACTGGCTCTACTGCGATGGAGCCCCGGAGCTGCTCTTCACCGAGAACGAGACCAATACCCAGCGTCTCTGGGGCCAGCCCAACGCCTCTCCCTACGTCAAGGACGCGTTCCACGCCTGCCTCATCGCGGGACAGGGCGAAGCGGTGAATCCCGCCAAGGCGGGGACCAAGGCCACGGCCCACTACCTGCTCGACGTGCCCGCCGGCGGCAGCCAGACGGTCCGCCTGCGGCTCGCGGCCACCCCGATGGACAATGCCTTCAACGGCTTCGAGAAGGTGTTCACCAGCCGCATCGGCGACGCGGACGAATTCTACCAGAGGATCACACCGAAATCCCTGAGCGAGGACGAGCGCCGGGTGCATCGTCAGGCGCTGGCAGGGATGCTCTGGAGCAAGCAGTTCTACTACTTCGACCTGGAGCAGTGGCTGCTGGAGCACAAGAGCCATCCGCTGCTCCAGGCAGACCCGCACAACGTGCGGAACATGGAATGGTTCCACATGCTGAACGCCGACGTGATCTCCATGCCGGACAAGTGGGAGTATCCGTGGTATGCGGCCTGGGACCTGGCCTTCCACACGACCGCCCTGGCCCTGGTGGATTTCGATTTCGCCAAGGAGCAGCTTCTGCTGATGCTGCGCAATCTCTATTTCCACCCCAACGGCCAGATTCCCGCCTACGAGTGGAACTTCAGCGACGTGAATCCGCCGGTGCACGCCTGGGCCACGCTCTACCTCTATAAAATGGAGCGGACGCTGGGCCGTGCGGACCTGCGGTTCCTGGAGCGGTCCTTTCAGGGGTTGATGCTGAACTTCAACTGGTGGGTGAACCGGAAGGACCCTGCCGGCCGCAACGTCTTCGCCGGGGGCTTTCTGGGGCTGGACAACATCGGCGTGTTCGACCGGAGCGCCCAGCTGCCAACGGGGGGGTCGCTGGAGCAGGCGGACGGAACGGCCTGGATGGCGTTCTACTGCCAGTGCATGCTGGAAATGGCCCTGATCCTGACCGAATACGACCCGATGTACGAGGAGATCGCCTTCAAGTTCATTCAGCATTTCATGTGGATTTCCTACGCCATGGACCGCATCGGCGAGAATAAGGACGAGATGTGGGACGAGGAAGACGGGTTTTTCTACGACCTGCTGAGGCTGCCGGACGGCCAAGCCATGCGGCTGAAGGTGCGGTCGCTGGTGGGACTGCTGCCGCTCTGCGCGTCCACGGTGTTCGAGGGGGATTATCTGAAGCGCTATCCGAAAATGGCGGAGATGATCAACATGTTCCGGAAACGGCATCCCGACCTGGTGAACCACGTGGCACCCACCGACGAGGGGTTCATCGGCCATAAGGATCGGCGTCTCCTGTCGATCCTCAACAAGAAGAAACTCACGCGGGTTCTCGGGTACATGCTCGACGAGAATGAGTTCCTGGGGCCCCACGGGATCCGCTCCCTCTCACGCCATCACCTGGAGCATCCGTTCCTGTTCCAGGTAGACCACGAGGAGTTCAAGGTGCAGTACCTGCCGGGGGAATCCAATACCGGGATGTTCGGCGGGAACTCCAACTGGCGGGGTCCGGTCTGGATGCCGGTCAATGCGCTGATCATCCGGGCGCTGTTGAACCTCTACGGCTTTTACGGCGACAAATTCACGGTGGAGTGCCCGACCGGTTCCGGCCGGCAGATGACGCTGTTCGAGGTGGCGCAGGAGATTTCCTGCCGGCTGGCCGGCACGTTCCTGCGGGATGCCGATGGACGACGGCCGGTCTACGGCGGGACGGCAAAGTTCCAGGACGATCCGCACTGGCGTGACCTGATTCTGTTCTACGAGTATTTCCACGGTGACAATGGGGCGGGGCTCGGGGCGAGCCACCAGACGGGGTGGACCGGTCTGGTCGCCCTCCTTCTGGACGTCTTCGGGCGCCTTGACGCCAAAGCCATGCTGGAGACCGAACGCGGGCGAACCACAGCGCGACTCTTCAGGGAGCAGGTGGGGGGGGAACAGGGCGGGAAATGAGGGAACGACCAGGCTCGTTGATGCGCGGATGCTAACACACAGATTGTCGGAAAGGAGCTCTATCATGGGCGCTGCTAAAAAAGACAAAAAGAAGAAAAAACACGAAGCCATTGAAGAAACCGGCAAGAAACTCGACACCACGAGTGCCGACGAGACATCGGCTGATGAGCCGGGGAAGAAGCTCAAGAACAAGGCTTACGAGCAAGAACTGGCCAAACTGCACGTGGAACTGGTCAAGCTCCAGGAATGGGTCAAGCTCAAGGGGCTCAAGGTCTGCATCGTCTTCGAGGGGCGAGACGGCGCCGGCAAGGGGGGGACCATCAAGGCGATCACCGAGCGGGTAAGCCCGCGGGTCTTCCGGGTGGTGGCGCTCCCCACGCCGACGGAGCGGGAGAAGTCCCAGATGTATGCCCAACGCTATATCCCCCATTTCCCGGCAGCCGGCGAGGTGGTCATCTTTGACCGCAGCTGGTACAACCGGGCGGGTGTCGAGCGGGTAATGGGCTTCTGCACCGAGGCGCAGTCAAAACGCTTTCTTGAAGTCGTGCCGCTCTTCGAGAAGATAATGGCCGAATCCGGGATCATCCTGCTCAAGTACTGGCTGGAGGTGAGCCCGGAGGAACAGACCCGCCGGCTCAAGGGTCGGGTCGATGACGGGCGCAAGATCTGGAAGCTCTCCCCCATGGACCTCAAGTCCTATAGCCGCTGGGATGACTATACCCGGGCACGCGACGAGATGTTTGCGGCGACCGACACGCCCTGGGCTCCGTGGTATGTGGCCAATTCCGAGAACAAGAAACAGGTGCGGCTGAACATTATCAGCCACCTGCTCAGCAAGGTCCCGTACGAGGAGTTGCCGCGGGAAAAGGTGAAGCTGCCGGAGCGAAAAAAACTGAATAAATACCAGTCGCCCGACTATCCGTTCAAGTACATACCCGAGAAATTCTGAGCGGTTTCTCCGTGGGCCGATGAGAACAAGAGAAAGGGCACACTCTGATACATGATGAATTACTGGCGCGCGATGCCGAAATCGGAATCATAAGCCGGTCACGAGAATTCTTCAGAGAGGACACCCGATGAACGATCCAAATCTTGACTTCACCATCAAGCGACTCGGTTCGTGCCACGCTTCATCACCAATGGAGGGGGGACGATTCACGGGCGACGATGAGCGAATCCTGTACCACAGCAGTCCTGCCGAAGTCAGGCGGCACTTCGAGGAGGGCAAGGAGCCCCCGACCCTGGAACTGGCCGGGCCAAGGGAGCGGCTCTTCTTCGACCCGGGGGCCATCGCCTGCGGCATCGTCACCTGCGGCGGCCTCTGCCCGGGGATCAACGACGTGATCCGCGCCGTGACCCTGAGCCTCCACCACCACTACGGGGTCAAGCGGGTCTACGGTTTCCGCTACGGCTACGAGGGGTTGGTGAAGCGCCTCGGCCACCCCCCGCTCCATCTCACGCCGGCGTCGGTGAGCCAGATCGGCGAGCTGGGAGGGACAATCCTCGCCTCCTCCCGGGGGCCCCAGGAGCCGGCGGAGATGGTGGACTACCTGGCGGAGCTGGGGGTCGGCATCCTCTTCGCCATCGGCGGCGACGGCACCCTGAAGGGGGCCGGGAAGATCGCCGCGGAGGCGGCCCGCCGCGGCCACCACCTGAGCGTCATCGGCATCCCCAAGACCATCGACAACGACATCTCCTTCGTCCAGAAAACCTTCGGTTTCGAGACCGCCGTGGCCGAGGCCCACCGGGCCATCTACGCGGCCCACACCGAGGCCACCGGGGCCCGCAACGGCATCGGCCTGGTGAAGCTGATGGGGCGTGATTCGGGCTTCATCGCCGCCTATGCCTCCCTGATCGACAGCCAGGTGAACTACTGCCTGGTGCCTGAGGTCCCCTTCACCCTTGCCGGCTTCCTGCGGAGCCTGGAGGAGCGCCTTGCACGGCGTGGCCACGCGGTGGTCGTGGTGGCCGAAGGGGCCGGCCAGGAGCTGCTGGCGGCCACGGCGGAGCGCGACGCCTCGGGGAACGTGAAGCTCGGCGACATCGGCACCTGGCTGCGCGACGCCATCAAGGGGCATTTCAACGGTCGCGGGATGGAGTGCAACCTCAAGTACATCGACCCCAGCTACATCATCCGCAGCCAGCCGGCCAACCCCCACGATTCGGCCCTCTGCCTGCTTCTGGGCCAGAATGCCGTCCATGCCGGCATGAGCGGCCGGACCAACATGGTGGTGGGGCTCTGGAACCACCAGATTACCCACGTGCCGATTCCCCTGGCGACCCGGCAGCGGAAGAAGATCGACCCCGACGGGTGGCTCTGGAGCAGCGTGCTGGCCTCCACCGGCCAACCTCGGGAGATGCAGGGAATCGGAAAGACCTTGGAAAGTCACGACTGACCCCTCAGACCGGATCGTCAACCAGTGAAACAATCGGAAAATGGGAGGAGAACCACATGAGACTAAACAGAAGACTCCATAGCGCAGCCCTCGCGGGCCTTCTGGCCGTGGTCCTCGCCTCGACGGCTTCGGCGGCAGAGCCGTCCGGTTGTGTAACCTGTCACCTCGACAAGGCAATGATCATCAAAAATCTCAGTGCGGACACGGCCAAGAAATCGGCAATGCAGTCAGGCGCTGGCTGAGGTGGCTCGGTGGCTCCGTTGGAGCCACAGGAGAAGGTCCTTGTTGCCAAAGAGTTTCTTTCTTCCCCCCACGGGAAAATTGCCTGCGAGAGCTGCCATGGCGGTAACGCTGCAAGCATGGACAAGGCAGCCGGCCATACGGGGATGGACCCCCACCCCTCCAGCAACAATCCCCAGAAGGCCTGCGGGGACTGCCACGGCAAAATCGTGGCCACGGCCAAGGACTCCCTGCATGCCACCCTTTCCACCTTCCCTTCGGTGCTCAAGAGCCGGGCGAACATGGACAAGTGGGCGCATATTGACGAGGCGCGGAAGAACCACTGCGCAGCCTGCCACACAAGCTGCGGCGGCTGCCACGTGAGCCGGCCGAAATTCGCCCAGAAGGGATTCGTGAAGGGGCATCTTTTCCAGAAGCGCACAGACCCCATCAACCAGTGCACCGCCTGCCACGGCAGCCGCGTGGGCTTTGAGTTTTACGGAGAACGTGGACAAGGCGACGTTCACGCGGCAAAGGCGGCCATGGACTGCGTCGCCTGTCATTCGGCTCGCGAGATGCACGCCGCGGCGCCCAAGGATCTACCGGGCCGGTACCACCTCAAGGAGATGGCGCGCTGCACCGACTGTCACAAGGACCTGGAGCGCGGGCCGGTGCCTGAGCATCAACGCCACATCGGCAGGGTGCAGTGCCAGGTATGTCATTCCCAGACCTATGTGAACTGTTACAACTGCCATATGGGGAAGGATAGCGAGGGGCTGGCGTTCTTCCAGAACCGGCGGGAAGTGGAAACCGTGAAGATCGGGCTGAACTACGACGACAAGGCGCCCGGCGCCGGATACCGATACATGCTGGTCCGCCACGTCCCTTCCTATCCGGAGATGTTCGACTTCTACGGCAAGGGCGGATTCACCAACTTCGGCAAGACACCCACCTGGAAGCGCGCATCACCACACAACATCCAGCGGCGCACCTGGCAAGCGGCCAGCTGCAACCACTGCCACGGCAACCGGGCTCTGTTCCTCGCCAGCTCCGATCTCCTGGACTACGAGAAGGAGGCCAACCATAAGGTGGTCGTTCCCGACGGCTCGGTTCCGCAGGCAATCAAGAAGGTCCGGAAGGTCGCCGTCGACACGAGCAAGGTCCGCACCGGCATGGTGGTGGATGCCCGGTGGCTGCACGACAACCTCGGAAAGAAGAACGTGGTGGTGGTCGACACCCGGGGCAGCGCTGCCTTTGACAAGGGACACATCGAAGGGGCCATCTCGTTCGATCCCCTGACGAGCGGCCTGCGTACCGGCGGCGACGCGGAGAAAGCATTCGTGCTCGTACCGCATGCCAGAGTAGCGGAAATTCTCGGCAGCAAGGGGATTGCCGCCGGCGACCACATCGTCGTCTATGACCAGAGCGGCGTGATGGCAACTGCACTGGGCGCGGTCCTGCAATGGGCCGGCGCCACCAACGTCTCCTATCTGAACGGCGGCATAGAAGGATGGCACGAGGCCGGCTTCCATACGAGCACCAAGCCCTCCACCCGGCAGGCACGCATCTTCAACGGGACCGTCCAGCCGTCGCTCGTGGTGGACAGCGACACGCTGGCAAAGCTCCTCGGCAAGCCGAACGTCGTGGTTCTCGATGCTCGCGCCATTCACCGGGTCCTCGGCGAGACCAGGCACGAACTGGCCCGCCGGGTCGGCGCCATTCCGGGGTCGATCAATCTGCCACTCGGCGCGCTCATCTTGGACAACGGTGCGCTGAAGCCGCCCGAGGAGCTCTTGTGGATGCTGAAAACCTACGGCATCACGCCGGACAAGACCGTCATCACCACCTGTGACACCGGCATTGCCGCTTCGGATGCCTTCTTCATCCTGCGTTACCTCGGATTTCCCGACGTCAGGGTCCACGACGAAGCGTGGGTGAACTGGAGCATTGACCGGTAACTCAAGGGAGGGGGAAGACCTTGGTGGCGGAAGATCAGTGCCAATCAGGTCGGGAAAAATCCGCGCCTTCCCCTTCCGAGGGCGAGAGCGAAACTTCAGAAGATTCGAGGTTGTTTATGAATATGTTCCAAAAAGTGCTTCTGGTTGATCCGGCCACCGGCTTCTACAAGACAATCGACGAGAGCCTGCGGGAATTCTTCTAGCCACTTTGGCTAAAGGTCATTATGAACAGACTCGGAAACTGGAGGGAGGAGAACGGATGCTGATCCTTGCGGGAGACATCGGCGGGACCTCTACGCGGTTTGCCTATTTCGACACCGCCGACGGCACGCTGGTGCCGGTTGTCGAAAAGCGTTTTCCGAGTCGTGAGGCGGGAAGCCTGGAGGAGATCGTCAGCCACTTTGCCGGGGAGCACGGGCTGGCGGCGGAACGGGCCTGTTTCGGCATCGCCGGACCGGTCCGCCAGGGGCGGGTCCGGACCCCCAACCTCCCCTGGAGCGTGGATGCCACCGTGTTGGCCCGAACCCTGGGGCTCCCGGCGGTGGAGCTCATCAACGACCTGGAGGCCAATGCCCACGGCATCGATCTCTTGGCCCCGGAGGACCTTGCGGTTCTCAACCCGGGGATTCCCGACCCCACCGGTACCATCGCCGTGGTTTCGGCCGGGACTGGCCTGGGGGAGGCCCTGGCCTACTGGGACGGCACCGCTCACCGGCCGCTCCCCAGCGAAGGGGGACACGCCGACTTCGCCCCCCGCACCGAACTGGAGGCGGAGTTGCTCCTCTACCTGCGGGCCGAGCATGGCCGAGTGAGCACCGAGCGGCTCGTCTCCGGTCCCGGCCTGCGAAACATCTACCGTTTTCTTCGGGACGCCCACCACCTGCCGGAGAGCGCGGCGGTTGCCGACGAGATGCGTCGGGGCGACCCCTCGGCAGCCATCACCCGGGCTGCCCTGGCCGGCCAGTGTGTGCTCTGCGAACAGGTTCTCGACCTGTTCATCTCCCTTTACGGGGCCGAGGCCGGAAACGTGGCGCTTCGCTATCTCGCCACCGGCGGGGTCTACCTGGGAGGCGGTATCGCACCGAAGATCATCGACCGTCTCAAGGGGCCCGGCTTCATGCTGGCCTTCACCTCCAAGGGGCGGCTCAGCCCCCTCCTGGAGAGCATCCCCGTGCGGGTCATCCTCAACGATCGGACCGCCCTGCTGGGTGCCGCCCGCTGTGCAGCACGATGAATATCCCTGACTGAAGGACCGTTTGAACTCGGGACACTAAGGAGCCGGCCATGTCAGAACTTATTACGAGGGCCACCAGGGCATTCCTCAGGGACTTTCGGCTGAAAGTGTTATTCTGCCTGGCGCTTGGACTGCCGCTGCTCTCCGCAGCTGCAGAGGGTCCGGATCCCGCGGCACCAGCGACGGCTCACGTAGAGAGTACCCAAGAGGTGGATACTGCGCCAGTGGTGGTGGACGGGGTGGTCCTGTTCGGCGTACGCGGTTTTCCCGCATACCCGGCGGGAAAACGCGCCCAGGCCATCGTTGACCGAATCGAGGCAGTGGCGGCGGATCCAACCATGTCCCGGCAGTCGCTGCATATCGAGCAGGAACCGGGTGCCTCCCTCATCATGGCCGACAAGAAACGCATCATGGGCGTCGTCGATGCCGATGCGAATCTGGAGAGAATCGACCGTCATACACTCTCTAAAGGTTATGTCTGGCGGATTGGCGAAGCGGTCGATGCATGGCGCCATGACCGCAATCCGGATGTTCTGAAGCGAAACGCCCTCTTCACCTTCGGTGCGTCCCTGCTGCTCATGCTGGTTCTCTGGACCGGCCACCGGCTCTTTCGCCGCCTGCGCAGCTGGATCGAGTCGCGTTTCAAGCCGAAGGTGCATGACGTTCATATCAAGTCGTTCCAGGTCATTCGGGGCGAGCATATCTGGCGTCTGCTGACCGGTGTCCTCGGCCTGCTGTGGGTTGCCACCGTACTGACAGCGGTCTATCTCTACCTGTATAACGTGCTCACACTCTTCCCCTGGACGCGGGGCCTCGCCAACGACCTGGTCGTCATTCTGGTTGATCCCCTGCATACCATGGGCAAGGGGCTCCTGAAATCGATCCCCAAGCTGGTATTCCTGATCGTCCTCTTCTTTGTCATACGCTACCTGCTGAAGCTCGTCCGCCTTTTCTTCTCAGGCATCGCCGACGGGACCGTCGTCCTTCCGCAATTCGAGGCGGACTGGGCCTGGCCCACCTACCGGCTGGTCAGGCTGTTTCTGGTCGCCTTCGCCCTGATCATCGCCTATCCCTACATTCCCGGCTCCGAATCCGCGGCTTTCAAAGGGGTGTCGCTCTTCATAGGCGTACTTTTCTCCCTGGGCTCCTCCTCCGTCATCGGCAACCTGATCGCCGGCTACACCATGACCTATCGGAAGGCCTTCAGGAAAGGAGACCGGATCAAGATCGGCGAGCACCTTGGCGACGTGGAGCAAATCCGCCTCCTGGTCACCCACCTCCGCACCCCCAAGAACGAAGAAGTGGTTGTGCCCAATTCCACGGTCCTCAGCAGCGAGGTTATCAACTACAGCACCATGGCCCAACGAGAGGGGCTGATTCTCCATACCACCGTCGGGATCGGCTACGAAACGCCATGGCGGCAGGTGGAGGCGATGCTGCTGGAGGCCGCGGCGCGCACCCCCGGCCTGCTTCAGGAGCCCCGTCCCTTCGTGCTGCACAAGGCGCTCGGCGACTTCTGCGTCACCTATGAGATCAACGCCTACTGCGCCGACCCAAAGGCCATGAACCGCCTCTACACGGAGCTGCACCGCAACATCCTCGATATCTTCAACGAGTACGGGGTACAGATCATGACCCCGGCCTACGAGGGGGACCCGGAGCAGCCAAAGGTGGTGGCGAAGGACCAGTGGTACACCGCTCCGGCCAGACCGCCGGAGGGATAGTGGGTTCTGCACAAAGCACCAGGGTAATAACTGATTGAACAGTTCGACACCTCGCTGCAGCAGCATGGACTCTTGCTCGAAACAATTATGAAAGGAGCCTGTATGAGATTGAAACCATTATTGATTAGCATTGCCGGCATCTTTGTTGCCATCCTCCTGGCCCTGCCCCTCCAAGCCCCGGGGCAGAGCGGCGACACTGCCTCCCAGAAGAAGCTGCCAAAGGAAGAGTTGGCGCAACTCCTGGCCCCCATTGCCCTCTACCCCGATGAATTGGTTTCGCAGATCCTTATGGCCTCGACCTATCCCCTCGAAATCGTCCAGGCCGACCGCTGGGCGAAGAGTCACAAGCAGAGTGCGGGGGACGTTCTGGCCAAGGAGCTCGAAAAGGAGAACTGGGACCCAAGCGTCAAGTCGCTGGTGAATTTTCCGACGGTGCTTTCGTCCATGAGCGAAAAACTCGACTTAACCACGAAAATCGGCGATGCATTCCTGGCCCAGCAGAAGGACGTGATGGATACGATCCAGGAATTGCGGAAGAAGGCCTATGACGCGGGGAACCTGAAGACGACCAAGGAGCAGAAGGTGGTGGTGGAGAAGGAGGTCATCATCATCCAGCCCGCCGATCCCCAGGTCGTCTACGTCCCTACCTACAGCCCGACGGTGGTGTACGGCACCTGGATGTATCCCGCCTACCCTCCCTATTACTATTACCCGCCGCCACCCCCCGCCTACCCTGCATACCACTTTGCCGCCGGCGTCGCAGTGGGAGTAGCCTGGGGCTATGCCTGGGGCAACTGCGACTGGCATGGCGGCGACGTTGAAATCAACCACAACCAGAACGTCAACATCAACAAGAACATCGACCGGAGCAAATACCAGAACCGGGTAAGCAACACCGGCAAAGGAACATGGAAACATGACCCGAGCCACCGCAAGAACGTTGCCTACCGGGACAATGCGACGGCGAAGAAGTTTGGCCAGTCACCGACCCGCGCCACCGAGACGCGGCGTGACGCACGGGGCTTCGGTGAAGGAGGCGGGAAAGGCATGGGGACACGCCCCTCTGCCGGAACCATGGACCGGAGTGCTGCGCAAGGTCGCACTTACGGAGAGTCCGGAGCACGAGATCGGGATGGCGCCGCCAGGACCGGTCGGGACAGCGCCTTCAGCGGCGGATCCAATAGCGGCAGACAAGAGCGGATGGCAAGTGACAGGGGCTTCTCGAGCCGTCAAAGTGCCGGAGGCGGCAGGAGCTTCAGCGGCGGCGGTGGCGGCATGTCCCGGCCCAGCGGAGGATTTGGCGGCGGCGGTCGTGGTGGCGGCGGTCGTGGCGGCGGAGGTCGCAGGTAGATGTCCGAGCCTCTTTCAGTCACCGACAGATATTCGGAGGATACAAGCATGATGCTCTTGACATCCCGTAAATCAGGAAATCTACTCCTGCCCCTGCTGGCGATACTCATCATTCTGGCAACTGGCGCGCCTGTACTGGCAGCATCGGCCAAAACATCCCAAAAATCCTTCGCCTCCCCGGAGGAAGCGTTGAATAGCCTCGTTGTCGCATTGAAAAATCACGACAAAAAGAACCTGCTCGCCATTCTCGGCCCCGGTGCCCGGGAGATCGTATCGTCGGGGGACCCCGTTGCCGACAAGGCAGGCCGTGAGCAGCTCGTCAAACTCCACGAAGAAAAAGTAGTGATCGAAGGCGCTGATTCAGGAAAGGCGGTTTTCTCCCTCGGCAACGAAGACTACCCCTTCCCCATCCCGGTGGTGAAGAAGGGAAATGCGTGGCGCTTTGATGCCAAGGCCGGCAAGGAGGAGTTACTGAATCGGCGGATCGGACGGAATGAACTGAAGGTTATCGAAGTGCTGCACGCCTATGCGGATGCCCAGCGCGAGTATGCCGCGAAAGACCGGACCGGCGAAGGCGTTGGGGAGTTTGCCCAGAAGATCAGGAGCACTCCGGGCAAAAGGGATGGTCTCTACTGGGCAACAAAGGAAGGCGAGGAGGAGAGCCCCTTAGGGCCCTTAGCGGCACAGGCCGCCGACGAAGGGTATTCAAAGGAGAATACGGCGCTTTATGGGTACCGCTACAAGGTCCTGAAAGCTCAAGGGCCCCATGCCGAAGGGGGTGCCTTCGACTACGTGGTCAACGGCAGGATGGTTCTCGGCTTCGGCCTTGTGGCCTATCCGGCCCAGTATGGAGCATCGGGCATCATGACCTTCATCGTGAACCAGAACGGCATCGTCTATCAGAAGAACCTGGGCAGGAACACCGCCAAGGTCGCGACGAAGATGCCACATTACGATCCCGACGAAACCTGGAAGAAAGTCGAATAGGCCAGGATGATCTGTCACCACCAGTGGAAAACGTTGACGCATTCTCCCTGAAATCACGGAAGAAAAGGAGAGCACCATGAAGAAATTGCTTGCAGTAACGGTTGCAGCGTTGGTTGCCCTGTCATCAGGAGGGGCTGCCCTGGCCGAGAAGAATGCTCCGGCCAAGAAGCCCTATGTGAAAAAGGAGAGAACGGTCACCGCCACAGCCACCGTCCAGGCCATCGACCTGGAGAAGCGCGTCGTTACTCTGAAGGGGCCGGAAGGGAACGTGTTCGATGTCACGGTTGGAAAGGAGGCACGGAACCTGCCGCAGGTCAAGGTAGGCGATGAGGTAACGGTCAAGTACTACGAAGCGCTGTCTGCCACGGTGTACAAAAAGGGAGAAGCCCCTCAGGTTGAGGGGGCAACCGAGGGATTGGCCAGAACAAAGCCGGGCGAGAAACCGGGTGGGATTGCCGGGCGCCAGATGACCGTGACCGCTACGGTGGAAGCCATCGACATGAAGAAGCCGACCGTCACCCTGAAGGGGTCGGAAGGGAAATTACTCACCGTAAAGATCAAGGACCGGAAAAACCTTGAAAACGTCAAGGTGGGCGACGAAGTGGTGCTCACCTACACTGAAGCCCTGGCAATCTCCGTGGAAAAGGCGAAAAAGCAGGAATAAAGGGTTCTTCATGGCCGTCGGGGTCCTGCTGCCGTGAATAAACGGCCGGCAGGACCCCGACGGTTCCCCCTTGCCGGCAAAAGCATGAAAACAGTGGACGCTATCGTTACCCTGAAGTATTCTGTGCCGCAGTGTATACACAACAATCCAAAGGGGAATGTCATGCTGAAGGAGGACGTGGGGGCTGCAGTTTACAAGACATGGAATAGCGCACAGCGGCGGGAGGAAATCGCCAAGTTGGTTCAGGGGTATCGGTCAGGCCTGCCGGCTTCCATGTTGTGCAAAATTTCGGAAAGCATTGCTGGCAACCGGAAACGGGCTCGGAAATACCTCCAGGAAATGATGACGCCTGATGAGCGCCAGGTCGCGGTGGACAGCGAATCCGGCGATATGATGGCTTTTGTTCGTGGCTATCTGTTGTAGTTCAGGCAGGATCTGCCGATACAATCAGCTCCTTCGCCCAACGCAGCACGAGGATGCCATCGTCCTGCAACTCCACCCGTGTGCCGAGGCGTTTTCCTTCCCGGTTCAGGGTATCCCTGAGCCATGCTGCATCCCGCCGAGATGCCCGGTTGAGCCTGAACTTCCTCATCTGCATCGGCACCATTTCAAGACCGGCGAGCTTTCCCGTCTCAGTGTCGACCCGGACAAAATACATAAGTCCCAGGTCGCCACGAAATTCCTCGTACCCCCCTATTCCCTCATAGTCGGTGATGAGATCGCCGCAACCATAGAGAATCAACTTTCCCTGATACACTTCGATCCCCTTCGCGTGGTGGGACGAATGCCCATGGATCAGGTCGACGCCGCCTCTGTCCAGTAGAAGATGGGCAAACCGCTGCTGTCTGCTGGAAATATCGTATCCCCAGTTGCCTCCCCAGTGGATCGAGGCCACCACCACATCCCCCGGCCGCTTCATGGCGCGCACCTTTGCCCCTATGCGGCTGGCGGCTGCCTCTGACAGGTCAGGCAGGAGATTCACACCGGGGCGGTCGGACAATGGCGCCCACTTCTCGGGGATGCCGCTCGACTCAGCACCGAAGGAAAAGACGATGACCCTCCCCTTCCCTCTCACCTCCACCACTGCCGGGGCCTCGGCCTCGGTACGGGTGCGCCCCGCACCGGCTGTCCGTATCCGCGCCTTGCGGAGGGTTTCGAGGGTTTCTGCAAGCCCTCCGTAGCCCCAGTCGATGACATGGTTGTTGGCCAGGGAACAGACATCGATCCCCGCAGTACTGAGAAGAGAAACATTGCCCGGATGCATCCGATAGTGGATACCCTTGCCAAGCCATGGCTCCCCGCCTGCCGTTATGCTCGTCTCCAGGTTGACGATCCTGGCATCCGGCTTGCGGCGGCGGAGTTCCGCCAGAGCGTCGCCCCATACGTAGGTAAAGTCGGCCTTGCGGGGAATCGCCCCATTGAACTGCTCCGCCAGCTCCACGTAGCGCCGTGCGTCCCGCACGTAAGGCTCGAAGAGCTGCGGAGGAGCAGAGTAAGGAAGGATCTGGTCTATTCCCCGGCCTGACATGATATCGCCACAGAGAAACAGGGTGACGATGGCGTGGGAGAGGATTTTGTTCATGGCTAGAGCAGCTGCACCTCGCTCGACCGGACGATCAGCACCTCCTGGCGGAACCGCTCCGCCAGTTCCTGCCGATACCCTCGCCACCACATACGGTCCAGGAGCTCCGTCATCACCTCGTAAATGACGATGTCATCCTGGACCGTTGTGGTCGGCGATCCCTTCCACAGCCCCCTTGCCGGAGAGCGCACAAAGGTGGTGATGCCGCCGAATCGCTCCGCCAGTTCATCCCGGACCCGCAGAAATTCCTCTTGGGGAAAGGGGGTGCCACCATTGTCGTAGAGCGGCAACAGGATCTGGATGAGATGCATGCCGGTCCCGTCTAGTCGATCTGCTCACCGAGATAGTTCTGTGGACCCATCTGCCGGATCTGGTCGAGTTGAGCCTCCAGATCGTCGATATGTTCCTCTTCATCCTTCAGGATCGCTTCCAGCAATTCTCTGCTTCCGTTGTCTCCCACCTCCACCGCCAGCCGGATGCTCTCGTTGTACCCCTTGATGGCCGACTCCTCTGCAAGCCGGTCGTTTTCGTGCATTTTGGGAACTTCGTCGCCGATGTGCATCTTGTTCAGGTTGTTGACGATCGGTCTTCCTTCAAGGAACAGGATCCGGGCGATTAGCTTTTCCGCGTGCTTCATCTCGTCGATTGCACGCTTGCGGATCATGGCGTGAAGCCGCTCGTACCCCCAGTTCTCACACATCTCGGCATGCACGAAGTACTGATTCACGGCGGTCAACTCTTCAGCCAGGCGTGCGTTCAGGTGCTCGATGACCTTCTCGTTTCCTTTCATGTCTCGTCTCCCTTTCGATTCCGTAGTGTGTTGTACCCTCAACATTGGGTAACTACTGTCAAGTGAATCAGACTCGGCTCAAAGGTCAAGTCATGTTCTCCACTTACCCTGATTGCATACTCCTCGCTTCGGGGGGAGAGTACGTCTGTTCCTTGTAATTGCCTGATGGAGCCCTATACTTGATCTTGCCGGATCGTCTGAAGAAGGAACACGCAATGATAGAGGAAAAATCATGATACCTGAGACGGTACAGAAATTCGTGGAGGAGAGAGGTATTGCTTTTGTCGCATCGGCGACGTTGCAGGGCGTTCCCCATGTGGCTGCCGGGGAGAACGTGCGGGTCGAAGAACCCGATCGCATCGTCTTCGAATCATGGTGTTGTCCTGAGACTCTCCGTAATGTGAAAGGAAACCCCAGAGTCTCCGTAGCGGTAACCACGCCCGATGGCCGTAACGGCTACCAGTTTCTCGGCGTGGTGGAAAAGATCACCGATACGGCGATCCTTGACGGATTCGTGCCGGGGCTGGAGGAACCCGGGATGCCTCAGGTTGCTTCCCGTCTCGAAGTCCGGGTCGAGGAAATCCTGAAGTTCTCGGTGGGTGTGCATACCGATAAGCCGATCTAAGGTGATACACCCTCCCGTTGACAACCGGCAGGTCCGGACCGATCCGATCCGCCATCTTCCCCTCCTTCTTCCTGAGCCATGTGCTTACTCTATCCGGAAACGGGATAAAGGCAAGTCCACATAAATGGTTCAGTAATGCTTCCGTAAAAATCAAGACCCCCGCCCGGGCTAGCCCGAACAGGGGTCTCATTTCACGTTTTCAGTATCTCTGCCTCAAGCTTTTCAGCATGAGGCGCAGAGACTACTTGTACTCCGGCATCTCATCAAACTGCAGATACTTGTAGATGGCATCCTTCTTCGGCTCGACCTTCTCCTTGTAAGCCGCCATGAACTCGGCAACCGTCGGCAGTTTACCCATGGTGGCGGCAACCGCCCCCAGTTCGGCGGAACCGAGGTATACTTTGGCGCCGTCGCCGATCCGGTCGTCGAAGTTACGGGTGGAGGTGGAGAACATGTTCACCCCATCGGGCACGCGGGCCTGGTTACCCATGCAGAGGGAGCAACCGGCGATTTCGATGCGGGCACCGAAGGCGCTGTAGACCGAGAAGTAGGCCTCATCCTTCAGCTGCTGCTGATCCATGCGGGTCGGCGGGCAGATCCAGGTGCGGACGCTCGGGTTGAACTTGAGGCCGCGCCAGATTTCGGCGGCAGCACGGAAGTGGCCGATGTTGGTCATGCAGGAGCCGAGGAAGACGTCCTGGATCGGGGTGCCGGCCACTTCGGAAAGAAGTTTCACGTCGTCCGGGTCGTTCGGGCAGGCCAGAATCGGCTCGGTGATTTCGGCCAGGTCGATCTCGATCACGTCGGCATAAGCACCGGTTGCCTCGGCGTTCTTGTCTGCCTCCAGCAGTTCGGGCTTGGCCAGCCAGGCATTGACGGCGTCGATGCGGTTCTGCAGGGTTTGGGCATCCTGGTATCCGTCAGCAATCATCTTCTTCATGAGGGCTACGTTAGAGCGCAGATAGGTGGCAACCGATTCCTTGGAGAGCTGGATGCAGCCCGCAGCGGCAGAACGCTCGGCAGCGGCGTCGGTCAGCTCGAAGGCCTGCTCGACGGTCAGGTCGGGGAGTCCTTCCATTTCCAGAATGCGACCGTTGAAGATGTTGATCTTGTTCTTCTTGGGGACGGTGAGCTTGCCCTGCTTGATGGCCCAGTAGGGAATGGCGTTAACCGCGTCCCGCAGGGTGATGCCGGGGTTCAGCTTGCCCTTGAAGCGGACAAGCACTGACTCGGGCATGTCAAGTGGCATGAAGCCCATGGCGCCGGCGAAGGCAACGAGGCCGGAACCGGCCGGGAAGCTGATGCCGATGGGGAAGCGGGTGTGGGAGTCGCCGCCGGTGCCGACGGTGTCGGGGAGGAGCAGGCGGTTCAGCCAGGAGTGGATAACGCCGTCGCCCGGCTTGAGGGGTACGCCGCACCGCTCGATGATGAAGCCGGGAAGGTTCTTGTGCATCTTCACGTCCGCCGGCTTCGGGTAGGCGGCGGTGTGGCAGAAGGACTGCATGAACATGGGGGAGAGGAACTTAAGGCAGGCCAGTTCCTTTAGCTCGTCGGCGGTCATGGGGCCGGTGGTGTCCTGGCTGCCAACAGTGGTCATCTTCGGCTCGCATGCGGTACCGGGGAGAACGCCCGCCACGCCGCAGGCCTTGCCGACCATCTTCTGGGCCAGTGAGTAGCCCTGGTTAGCTTTGGGCTGCGGGTTCACCGGCAGGGTGAAGACGTCGGTAGCGCCCAGGCCCAGAGCCTTGCGGGCCCTCTCGGTCACGGCGCGGCCGATGATGAGCGGAATGCGGCCGCCGGCGCGGAACTCGTCAGCCAGGGTATTGGGGCTGATCTTGAAGGTGGAGATGACCTCACCCTTCTCGTTGGTTATCTCACCCTTGGCGGTGTTGATGGTGATCACGTCACCATCATTCATTTTAGTGACATCCGCCTTGAGGGGGAGCGCACCTGAATCCTGGGCGGTGTTGAAGAAGATCGGAGCGATGACGCCGCCGATGATGACGCCGGCGGTCTTCTTGTTGGGAACGCAGGGGATGTCCTGGCCCATGTGCCAGAGCACGCTGTTACAGGCAGACTTGCGAGAAGAACCGGTACCGACAACGTCGCCCACGAAGGCCACCTGGTTGCCGGCGGCGCGCCACTCGGCGATCTGGGCCAGGCGGTTCGGGAAGCGGGTCTTGCCCATGGCCAGGGCGTGAAGCGGGATATCGGGGCGGCTCCAGGCGTCGCCGGCCGGCGAGAAGTCGTCGGTGTTGATTTCGCCTTCGACCTTGAATACCTTGACCTTGATGGTCTCGGGCACGCCGGGGCGGTTGGTGAACCACTCGGCATTTGCCCAGGACTCCAGCACCTTCTTGGCGGCCGCGTTGCTTTTGGAAAGTTCAACCACCTGATCGAATCCGTCATACACCAGGGTCATGCCGGAGAGGGCGCAGGCAGCCTCATTGGCCAGTTCGGCATCCTTCAGGGCATCCACCAGCGGACCAACGTTATAGCCACCGAGCATGGTGCCGAGGATGCGGACCGCATCAACCTTTGAAACCAGCGGCGACTTCTTGGATCCCTTGACGATCTCGGCCAGGAAGGCAGCCTTGACCTTTGCGGCGGGGTCGACACCGGGGGAGACACGCTCTTTCAACAGGTTCAGAAGGAACTCCTCCTTGCCGGCAGGAGGGTTTCCAAGCAGATTGCACAGTTCGGCGGTCTGCTCCGGGTTGAGCGGCAGCGCCGGGATCCCCTGCGCCTTTCGTTCGGCTTCGTGGGCGAGATAGGCTTCGATCATTTTCCATTCCTCCTGTGATTTTACTTCTTGAATCAATCGTTATTTCGAGATGTTGGCACGATGACGCGGTGTGGGGGAAATGGATACTGTATACAATCTTTGTGGTGGGTTGTCAATTGCTTTAAGTGGAGTTTATGGGTGGGACGTGGGGTTGTAAACGGCGAGGGGGCAAGGAAGCGTGTCCGCAATCCTGCCCCCAAATCATCACCTTATCTGTTCCGCTATGACAGCGGGATCAAGGACCACATCACCCTGGGTACCGGTGTCCATGGCCTTGAGCACGGCTTTTCCATTCACCAATTCATCGCCGCCGATAATGAGCGTGAAGCGGGCGTTGAATTTGTCGGAACGACGCATCTGGCTCTTAAGACTCTTCCCTTCGTAGTCCATTTCCACCGACACGCCGAGACGCTGGAGGCCGCACATGAGCCGGAATGCTTCGTCCTGTGACTCGCCTCCTAGGGCAGCGATAAAGAGGTCGGGACGCCGTGCGAACTCCTGTCCGCCCAACAGAAGAGCTACCCGCTCGACCCCCATTGCGAAGCCGATGCCGGAAATGGCAGGACCGCCCAGATCGGCGATGAGTCCATCGTAGCGGCCGCCGGCAGCCACGGCGCTCTGGGCACCGAGAAGGCCCGTGACCAGCTCGAAGGTGGTGCGGGTGTAATAATCTAGGCCGCGCACCATCCGGTTGTTGATGGCGTAAATAGTGCCGGCACGTTCCAGGTGGCGGCGGGTGGCGGCAAAGTGGTCGTCGCAGCCGGCGCAGAGGTGGTCGAGCATGGCCGGAGCGCCGGCGGTTGCCTCCTTGCAGTGGGCCGATTTACAGTCAAGGGCCCGGAGCGGGTTTGTCTCGTACCGCCGCTTGCAGTCGTCGCAGAGCTGGTCGAGTCGTTCGCGGAGGAAGGTCTTCAGTGTCTCCCGATAGACGGGCCGGCACTCGGGGCAGCCGAGGGAATTTATCTGCAGTGTCGGTTCCGAAAGGCCCAGCTCTGCGAAGAAATGGCAGAGCATGGTCAGAACCTGAGCGTCCACCTTGGGGTCGGTAACACCGGTTACCTCGGCGCCTATCTGGTGGAACTGGCGGTAGCGCCCCTTCTGTGGGCGCTCGTAGCGAAACATGGGACCCATGTAATAGAGCTTGGCCACCGGATCCTGGGCATAGAGCTTGTGCTCGATGTAAGCCCGCATGACACTCGCGGTCCCCTCGGGGCGCATGGTGACTGCATTCTCCCCCTTGTCGACAAAGGAATACATCTCCTTTTCTACAATGTCGGTGGTGTCACCGATGGAGCGACGGAAAAGGTCGGTTTTTTCGAGAATGGGAATACGAATCTCTGCGAAACCGTAGAGTCCAAAAACCCGACGGGCAGTCGCCTCGATGTGCTGCCACCGCTCCACTTCCCCGGGAAGAATATCATTGAAACCCTTAATACCAGTGATCATGTACTTACCTACTCCTTAATTTATTACTAGAACAGTAGCAAGTTCAACGGATTGCAGTGGCCCTGAACACACAGTTTTTGCCCTCTTCCTTCCCCCGGTACATGGCCTTGTCGGCCAGTTCGAGAAGCTCCAGCTTCGACTGTGTGTCGGCGGGATAACAGGCGTAACCAAGGCTGGCGGTAAGCCGGATGTTGAGTCCTTCGGCAGCCTGGAACGTGTGGTCCTCTATGGAGCGGCGAATCCTCTCTGCCACGGTGGCGGCACCCTTTTCCCCCGTCTCCACGAGCATGACAGTGAACTCGTCACCGCCGTATCGAATGACGATATCGACTTCACGAACCGACTTCTTGAGGAGCATCCCCACCTCGGTAAGAACCTGGCTTCCCACCAGGTGGCCATGGGTATCGTTTACCCCCTTGAAGAGGTCCAAATCGATAAAGATCATGGATACCGTAGAGCCGAAACGGTCGGCCCGCTTCACCTCGCGGTCGAGGGATATGTCCAGGTAGCGGTAGTTGAAAAGCCCGGTAAGTTCATCGATATAGAGCATATCCCTGGCGCTTGAGTACCTGCCAGCGTTCTCGAAGGCAAGGGTCGACTGCTCCAGGAGAAACTGAATACTCTTCAGCTTGAAGTCGACGGGAAGGTGCTTCCCTGGGTTATTGAAGAGAACAACCACCCCCTGGACCGCCGATTTGGAGCGAATGGCAAGAAGCAACCCTTCGACAAGCTCCAGACCGTCGAATTCTGCACCGGATACAAGCGCTGCCGGATTGATGGTTTTATAAACCGGACAGCTGTCAGCCTCAGTGCAGAAATTATCCCGGACCGCTTCTGCAATCTTCTGCGCAGTTTCCTCATCGAATCCCTTGAACTCCTTGAGAGCCAACTGGCCTTCCTTTTGACGAAACAACCCAATGGCCCTGTCAGCGCCAACCTCTTTTGCCAGAGAATCAAACACTACTGCAGAAAGTCGCTCCATGTCGATGCAGTTGGCGATATTCTGCCCCACCTGAAAGAGGTTCAGAAGCTCTTTCAGTTCGAAGTTCTCGTTGATAAGCCGGCGCTGCTCGAAACAGAGGGCCACGGTATGCTTGAATTCCTCGTGATTGAAGGGTTTGAGGATGTAGTCTCTGGCGCCGCTTTTCAGGGCCAGGACAGCCGTTTCAAGATTCGCGTGGCCGGTCACGAGGATGACGTCCACGGTGGGGGTCTGCTGCTTGACCCGCGTGAGGAGTTCGATACCGTTCATGCCGGGCATAACCAGGTCGGTAACGACAAGCTGATAGTCGTTTCTGTCGAGAAGCTCCAGGGCCTCGTCACCGGAGGCCACGGTATCTACTTCGTATCCTCCTTCCTTGAGGAGATCGGCATACATCTGCCGGAAGAAGCGGTCATCTTCGACAACGAGGATTCTTTCCATGGAAAGGAACTCCTGATGAGGGTAAATTGCGGAACGACCGCGCCACAAACCATAAAACTATCAAACAAAAGGGGGTGCTTGTCAATGAAAATGCCCGCCCGAGAAGGTTTGGACCGTATATCCCGTTCCATCGCTGGCAACCTCGATCGTCCCGTTCAGGTCGGTGCGGCAGACCGCTACTCCACGTTCTTGGAGCCGGGAAAGGGTCTCGGGTGAAGGAAGGCCGAAACTGTTCCTGACCCCGGCCGAGATAAGCGCCAGCCGGGGTGAAACGGCATCGAGAAAACGGGGCGACGAGGAGTGCCGGCTGCCATGGTGGGGTACCTTGAGGACCGTGCAGCGGAGCTTCGCCGGATCGGCCAGGAGACGCTCTTCGGCATTGCGGCCGATGTCGCCGGTGAAGAGCATGCTGAAGTTTCCGTATTCAAGCGTGAACACGAGGGAATCGTCGTTCTGGTCACACTCCGGTTCCGCAGGGGGCCGGAAAGCCGGTGCCAGGGGCTCAATCCGGACGGCGCCGATGGCCAGGGGGGGCGATGACGAAGTAATGCGGCGAACAGGAACTCCGCGCTCGGCAAGAACCGCCCTCAGCTCCCCATGGTCGCCGAATGGAGTCGTGACGCCGCTTTCCCAGAACTCGCCGATGGGGAACTGCGACGCTATCGAAACAAGCCCCTTGATGTGGTCGGGATGGGGGTGAGTCAGAACGACGACATCGAGCCGGTCTACCCCCAAGCTCCAGAGGGCGGGAGCCAGAAGCCGCTCACCCACGTCCATTCCCCCCTCATGGAGGGAACCGCCACCATCAACGAGCATCCGCTTGCCGTCGGGAAACGTGATGAGGGTCGATTCACCTTGGCCAACGCTGAAGAAGGTCACCGTGAGTTTGCTCGGTGAATCTGCCTGTGCCGGCAGGTGGAGCATGAGGATCAGTCCCACAGACCCCGTACAAAGGGCAAGTTGGGTCCGCGTTCCCTTGGTGAGCGAGAGGGCAAGGAGGGCCAGGTAGAGCACGACCAGGTCGGTGAGGGTGACGCTTCGCACTGGCAGAGGAGGAATTCGGGCCACCACAGTGATAATACCGTCGGATACCCTGACAAACCACGCCGCAACTCCGAGAAGAAACTCAGCCGCTCCCGGAAGGACAGAAATCAGCGGAAGAGCGGCAAAACCTGCCACTACTGCACCGTAACCCAGCAGAGGGACCGCCACGAAATTGCCAATGAGACCGGCGACCGATGCCCGGTGAAAGGTATGGACGACCGGAAGCATGGTCACCATGGTAGCTGCGGCCGAAGCGGCAACGAACAGCAGGAGCTTTTTCGTTACGCCTTCCCTGACGCTGGAAAACGGCTCCATGCAGAGCGGAATCAGCAGCAACATTCCCCAAATGGCGAGAAAGGAGAGCTGAAATGAAATGTCGAACAGTGCCTGGGGAGTGACCATCAGAATGCCGAACGCGGCTACCATGAGGGTGTTGAGAGGATCAGTTTCCCGTTCGAGGATGAACGCCAGCGTGACAACGACGATCATTACCACTGAGCGGACCGTGGCCGGAGCAAGGCCGGCAAGGAAGAGATAAAACACGACGGGAGGGAGCGTGGCAACAAGGACGGTGTGACGAAGATTCAGGCGCAGGGCGAGAAATTCCGACCGCGCCAGAAGACACAAGAGGAGATAGTGGATGGTAAGGGCAATTACTCCCACGTGAAAGCCGGAGATGGAGAGAATGTGGTTCACGCCGGCGCGGGCATAGGCATCTTCAGTTCCATCGGAGACATACCCCCGCTCACCCACGAGGATCGCCCGAAGAACTCCACCTTCAGCGGGGAACCGGCTACCGATGAAATTGCCAAGCTCCGCGGCGAGTCGGTCAAACCAGCGCTGGACAGGGTACGCAACCGCCTCGCGCATAAGTAGTATGTCGTCCGCACTCCGTACCGAAGCCGTGGCAAATATCTCCCGGTAAGCCAGGTGGCGGCGGTAGTCGAATTCCCCCGGCAGTCCGAAATTTAACGGCTGACGGATCCGGGTTTCGAACCTCACCCGGTCGCCGGTCAGTACGCCTCCCCTTCCCTCCCGGATAAAAACAAGGAGACGGCCGGTGGCGGGAACGGGTTTTCCGTCTCGGAGAAACCGCTCAACTTCCACAATGAGCCGCGAACCTGTTCCATCAACCTCGGGGCGGGCGCAGACAACCCCTTCCACGATGACCGGTTCCTGGGGGGCGGAACGCACAAGGTGATGCAGCGGGTGCGAAGGGGTGAGAAAAGGCTTCAGGGACGCGCTCCCCCAGACGAAAAAAGTAGGGGCAAGGAGGAGCGCGAACGGGATGCGGCTTCTGAGGAAAACTGTCCCTAGCGAAGCGGCTAAGAGCAGAGGAAGGAACAGATCAGGAATTATTAAGCTGAAATGATGGGCAGAGGCGAGCCCTGTCATCATCCCGAGGAGCGGAAGAAGAAGGGGCCTCGCGGTCACCCTGCCCCCTAGCGTGATGGACGGATGCGGCTCAGGTCCTTGCGGAGCTGGGCTTCGAGTTCGGCGCGCGAAATCGTCGCCTTCGGTTTCATGTTTCCAAGGCCAAGCGCAGACAGATAATCCGCCGGAGAAGATGGGCGACTGGAGATCTCAACGGAGTCGGCACCCCCAAGGGAAGGAAGCTGGACTTTCAGGATATGGGTCCCTTTCTGCAGACGCAGAACCCCGATGTCATACCAGTCAAGGTACGGTTTTCCCTTCAATTGCATATGTTTTCCATTGAAATCAGTGATGAGTGTCTCACCGAGGAGACGTACACGAACAGCATATACGCCGGTAACAGGTATATCGAGGGGGAGATCGATTAGTGCTCCGCCCGACCCAGCCCTCACCCACGTCGGGGCCACATGGGCACCCAGATAGTCGGCCGTGGTCGCTACAGCCGTTGAGGGGAGGGTTGCGCCATTGTGGAAACTCACGATCCGGGGACGACTTGCCCCGCTGGCAGAAAACCCCTTCTCCAGATCGAGGGCGGCTGCGATGGTTTCAGCGTAGTCACCCCAGGAAAGGGGTGCGTCGGGGCGCCATCCTTCAAGGGGCTCAATGGCCGGATGGTCCCCGACTGCATGAAGGGTAAAGGCATCGACTCCCCCTTCGGGAGGAAGTTGCACCAAGATCTCCTGCACCCCGGCATTGAGTAGCACCGTCCCGGCCTCTGCCTCGCGGAGGCTGCCGCCGGTTTTCACCGTGAGTTCCCGGTCCCCAGCCAGCCAGCGCTGGCCGTCTCCTCGTAACACGACCTTCAACAGATACTCCCCCCCACGCGGAAGAAAGACCGAAAAGCGGACCGTGGTCGGCATGGCGGTTCCACTGAGCCAACCCGTTCCCGAGAATGGTCCGTGGAGCGGATAGTTGCGAACAGTGACGCTGTCTCCCTGGGTATTGAAGACGTCTTCGGCCTCAAAGCGGAAGGTACGCTTTCCACTCAGGACCGCAAGATAATCGGCAGTCTTGGGTTCGGCGGGGAGCCCGGCCTGCCACCCCAGTTCCCGAACGAGATAGGCAGCGAACTCTCCCTGCGTGACGATGTCAGAGGGAGTGGCCTGGGCCAGCGGCTCACTGTGGGTCGCCAGAACCATGACGACTGCCAGAAGAGCGGCCATGCAAAACGATTTCAGGGAAACTGCCAGCCACGATGCGATCATGTCCGTCCTCCGCGCCTCACAAAAAAACTGTCGCTATCCATATAGCATAGCTCCCACCATTTGCCAAATGGCATGTACGGTGTTATTAGTATAGAGTTGCAATCGCTTGAGACCTGACCTCGTCGCCCCGAAGGGCGTGCAAAGCCGGTTTCCGCTATTGCAGGAGAAGTCAAAACCTGATCCCAACCAGTTTTTTCTTACTTATGTATAAAGTGGAGACGCTCACTTGAATCCCCCATTGCGTGTTCTCATAATTGAAGATTCCGAAGACGACTGCTTCTTCCTCGTTCGGGCGCTCAAGAAGGAATACGAAATAAGCTTCGAGCGGGTTGATGCTGAAGAGCCCCTTCGCAAGGCGCTGAACCGGGAGCGATGGGACATTGTCCTGTCCGACTACTTCATGCCCCAGTTCGATGCGGTGGCTGCTCTCACTATTCTTCAGGAGTTGAACCTGGACCTCCCGTTCATCATCGTTTCCGGCAGAATCGGCGAGATCGAGGCGGTAAAGGCCATGAAGGCCGGTGCCCACGATTACATCATGAAGGGTGACCTTGCCCGCCTCATCCCTGCCATACGCCGGGAACTGCGTGAGGTAGACATACGCGAAGAGCGCCGCCAGGCGGAGCGGAATCTGCGGGAACAGCTCCACTTCAGGCAGGTGCTCATCGACTCCATCCCGGCCCCCATCTACTTCAAGGACCCCAACGGGGTCTTTCTCGGCTGCAACAAAGCCTTCGAGTCATTTTCCGGCATTCCCCAACACCAGATAGTCGGCAAAACCATGACTGACCTGGCCTCGAAGTCCCTTGCCGAGCGGTTCGTCGAAACCGACCAGGAACTCTTCCAGCACGGGGGCACCCAGATCTACGAAAGCTCCATCTCCTTCGCCGATGGTGCGCTCCATGATGTCATCTTCTACAAGGCCACCTTCAACAACATCGACAACACCCTCGGCGGGCTTGTCGGCACGATCCTCGATATTACCGAGCGGAAACAAACCGAGGAAAAGCTGCGCTACATGAGCACCCACGATCCACTGACCGGCCTCTACAACCGGGCCTATTTCCAGGAGGAACTGGAGCGGCTCGAGCTGGGGCGCCAGTTTCCGGTGAGCATCGTCGTCAGCGACATCGATAAGCTCAAGTACGTCAATGACACCCTCGGTCACGCGGCAGGTGACGATCTGATAACCCGGGCAGCCCTGATGCTCAAGGGGGCCTTTCGGGCCGAAGACGTCGTCGCGCGAATTGGCGGCGACGAGTTCGCTGTTCTCCTTCCCACCGCCGATGCCGTGGTCGTGGAAGAAGCTCTTGCGCGCGTGATGTCCAAGATCGAGGCCAGCAATTCGTCCGACGTCTCCTTCGCGCTCAGCATGTCGTTCGGAGCGGCCACCGCCTCCAAAGGGGACCGGTTGGAGGAAACCCTGAAGCTTGCCGACAAACGGATGTACCAGCACAAGTTCAAAAAAAGCCACACGGCGGCCTGATCTCATATCCTGACGATGCCGCCCCTCTCCTGCCAGAAAGCGCTTCACTCATTCACCTTCATCAGCAAGCCCTTCACGCCCGACGTTCTGGACAGCCAGGTGCGCGATGTCCTCGAAGATCGGGTGACTATTTATCAAAAGCGAGAGAGGAACCGCCGTGAACGCTACCATCCTGACTGTCGATGACGAAGAGATGATCAGGGACCTCATGGTCACCGCCCTTTCCCGTGAGGGATACAGATGTTTCCAAGCCGGCAGCGCAGAAGAGGCGCGTGAAGTCCTCCTGAACAACAGGGTAGATCTGGCGATCCTCGACATCATGATGCCGGGACGCTCGGGAGTCGACTTGCTACAGGAACTCAAGGCCCTGAGCCCGGAAACCGTGGTGCTTATGGTCACGGCAATCAGCGACACGGAAACGGCCATGAAGTGCATCCACCTGGGGGCCTACGACTATATCCTCAAGCCGTTCGAGATTGACCGGGTGCTCCTGACCATCCGCAACTCCCTGGAGCAGCAGCGCCTTCTCATCGAGAACCGGGAGTATCAGGCCAACCTGGAGAAGAAGGTCGAAGAGCAGACCCGTCAGATCCGGACGGCCATGGAAGACCTAAACCTTGCCTACAATCACACCCTGACGGCGCTGGTGCGGGCACTGGATGCCCGCGAGAAGGAGACGGGCTCCCACTCCGAGCGGGTCATGGGCTATACCATGCTCCTCGGGAAAACCATGGGGATACCGGAGAGCGATTTAAGCGTCATGGCGCGGGGTGCGCTTCTGCACGATATCGGCAAGATCGGTATCTCCGACAATATCCTCCTCAAACCGGCCAAGCTAGACGAAGGTGAATGGACAGAGATGAGGCTCCATCCCCAACTGGGCTACGACATCCTCTCGGGCATCAGGTTCCTCAAGGGACCGGCAGAGATGGTCTTCGCCCACCACGAGCGGTTCGACGGCAGCGGCTACCCCAAGGGGTTACGTCGACACGACATTCCCCTTGGTGCCCGCATCTTCACCCTCGTCGACACCCTCGACGCCATGACGTCCGACAGGCCCTACCGCAAGGCGCTTCCCTTCGATGCAGTCATCAGTGAAGTGACGCGCTGTCGCGGAACCCAGTTTGATCCTCAGATTGCCGATATCTTCCTTTCAATCCCCCGCAAGCGATGGGAAGACGTGGGCAGGAAAACCTTCATCACCCGTTAACGCATCTGCGTTGCACTTTCACGTACCACTCCCACTCGATACCCAGCTTCTCTTTCTTTTGCATATACCAAATAAAAAGGCCGCCCAGATCGGACGGCCCCAGTGCTGCTATAGTTTGCGAAACGCGGAACGAGCCTAATCTTCGTCCTCTTCACCGTACTCATCCACGCCGAACGCCTCGTCGTACCCCAGGTCGTCGGCCCCTTCGGTTTCGTCGAGTTCCTCGGCGAAATACTGCTCGGGAGAACGGTCGTCATCAGCAATCGCCTCGAACCGGGCAAGAATGTCCCCCTTGGTGCAGTAGCGCCCGTCGCGGTGGCCGCAGACATCGACTGGTCCCTTGTCGCACAGGTCAAAGAGTTGGATTTCGGTGCAGAGTCGCTGCGGTTTCGCGTTTTCTTCCATGAATGCCTCGCTGTAAGTCGAAATCGATGTCAGTTGCCGCTGACAAATTCCATCGCCTTCGCCACTTCGGCCTTGCAACCGATGTAGACCGGCGCCCGGTGGTCGAGGGACTGGGGCTCCAGGTCAAGGATCGACTGCTTTCCGTCGGTGGCGGCGCCCCCTGCGTTTTCAACCAGAAATGCCATGGGATTGAGCTCGAAGAGGAGCCGGAGCTTGCCGTTGGGGGAGCCGTTGAGGGCCGGGTACATGAAGATTCCTTTCCCCTTCATGATAACCTGGTTGATGTCGGGGACAAAGCCGCCGGAGTAACGGAGCTTGGCCCCCTTCTCCTCCAGATAGCGAACGAACTTCTCAGTCCCCTCCTGGTACTTGTTGCGCAGGCCGCCGGGTGAATACATATCCCCTTCCGGCTTCATGACAATATTTTCGCGCGAAAGTGTGTACTCCATCAGGTGGTTCATGGTGAACTCGTGCACCCCTTTGCCAACAGAGTAGACCAGCGACACCCGCGGACCGTAGAGGATGTACAGGGCCGCCACCTGGTTGCGCCCCTTCTGGAGCAGGTTACATCCTTCGTAGATGGAGACGATGGTTCCGACCGCCAGATTCACGTCCACGAGAGACGAACCGTCGAGGGGATCGTAAGCCACTGAGTAGAGCCCGTCTGCATCGGCCTGGGCCTGGAAGATCTCGTCCATCTCCTCGGAAGCGATGTTACAGACAACGCCGGAATGGATGAGCCGTTTTCTGATGATCCGGTCCGAAAGGACGTCCAGGGCAAGCTGTTCTTCGCCATAGAGGTTTGACGTACCCGCCACCCCAAGGTCACCGGTACGAACCGCGTTGATTACGTACTTGCCCGCCTCGGCAATCTCGCAGATAAGGTGGATGAGGTTGTCGCAGATCCCCTGATTGCGCAGATGGCGGCGCAGGTCAACCTGGAATTTCGTCTTGCCCGGCTCACTGAACGGCATGCATCCCTCCTGTGCGTACATAGATGGTTAATTCAATAAAGGGTAATGTAAACAGGTGGGGCAAATCAAGCGAAAAGTGGCGTCAACCCTGCACCCATGGGGGGATTGCAAAGTCGCGGCTACGGTTTATACTTTAGCGCGAATACAGCTTTGACCGGAGGGTTTCATGCAGACCACCAGCAGACGGAAATTCCTCGGCATTTGCCTCGGGGGGCTTGCAGCTGCGGGGACCGCTGCCACAGCGTATCCCCTTCTCAGCTATCTTGCCCCGCGTTCAATCGATGAAACCGGCGGGAAAGTAACCTTTCCCGAAACGGAAATCCCACCAGACGGAGCGAAGATCTTCGACTATCGCGGCACGACAGGCGTTGTCATCAGAAAACAGAGTGGGGAACTCGTTGCCCTTTCAGCCATCTGTACCCACCTGGGATGCATCGTCCAGTGGGAAAACGAAAAACAAAATTTCCTCTGTCCCTGCCACGCCGGCCGCTTCACCCCCGACGGGGCTGTCATCTCCGGCCCACCACCAAAGCCCCTGGCTAAACTCCCGATCACCGTCGCCAACGGCGTTGTAACCGTAGGTTAGGAGGGGATATGTCTCCTTTGAAGAGCATCTACCACTGGCTCAATGTCAGACTCGGCGTGGATGAGCTGGTTGAAAAACGTCTCACCGGCTACCTCCTTCCCCGCTCCATCAACGCCTGGTACTCCCTCGGCAGTGTGCTCCTGGTTATTTTCGGCATCCAGGTGGTCACCGGCATCCTCCTTCTCATCTACTACGTCCCTGACGCGGAGAAAGCGTTCAAGAGCGTCACCTACATCATGAACGATGTCCACTTCGGCTGGCTGATCCGCATGTGCCACGCCGTGGGTTCCAACATGATGGTAGCGGTCCTGCTCCTCCACATGCTGTCGGCTCTCTTTATGGGGAGCCACAAGAGCCCCCGGGAACTGAACTGGGTGACCGGCTTCATCCTTTTCAACCTGGTCCTGGGGATATCGCTCACCGGCTACCTCCTCCCCTGGAGCCAGCTCTCCTTCTGGGCCACCACCGTGGCCACCAACAGCGCCGGCGCCATTCCAGTCATCGGCCAGTATCTGGTGGAATTTCTCCGGGGTGGAAAGCTCGTGGGACCCCACACCCTGGGGCGGTTCTTTGCTGTTCACGTGGCGCTGCTGCCCCTTGTAATCGGGGCGCTGATCGGGGCACACCTCTTTTTGCTGGAGCGGATCGGCGTCTCCACTCCACCCTTCGGCCAGAAGGAAACGAAAAGCACTTGGCAGGGGGACGAATTCCGCCATGAATCCCACCCCGGCGGCATCCCTTTCTTTCCCAATTATCTCCTCCAGGACGTCACTTCCATCCTGATTTATCTGGCGATCTTTTTCTGTGTCGTCTTCTTCAGCCCCTATATCTTCTTCCCACCAACCGCCTTCGTCCCGGCGGACCCGTTCAAGACCCCGGCCCACATCAAGCCCGAATGGTACTTTCTCGCAAACTACCAGACCCTCAAGGTCTTCCCCAGCGAACTCCTGGGCCTCATGGTCCAGGGGGCGGCCATGACCTTCCTGGCACTCATTCCCTTCATCGATCGGGGAAAGGAACGGCACCCCCTCAAAAGACCCCTCTTCCTCGCCTGTTTTATCGGGGGAATTATCCTCTTCATCGGCATGACGATCTGGGGGCACTACTCATGAGACAATCCGCTACCAATCGCTTCTGCGTCATTGCTTGTAGTACTCTGCTTCTCCTGCTGACTATCCTCTCACCCGCTGCCCGCGGCCAGGAGGAAACCGTCTGCATCCAGTGCCACGGCCCGCAACCGGGCAAAGGAGGAGCACCGGTGAAAGCGTGGCGTGGGAGCATCCACGCCGACAACGGCATCTCGTGTCACAGCTGCCATGGCGGAGACCCGAACGATGCCGCCAACGCCATGAGCCCTGCCCGGGGCTTCGTGGGGACGCCCCAGGAAGCCGGCATTCCCGCGTTCTGCGGCCGCTGCCACGCGGGGATCATGGAGGACTACCTGAAGAGCGCCCACGGGAGGGCCCTCGGCAAAGGTGGCCCCACCTGCGTCACCTGCCACGGAGCTCACGAAGTCAAAAAGGCAAACCTCGAACTTATCAACGAGAAGAGCTGTAGCCGTTGTCACCCCTATGACCGTGCCGCCGGAATCAAGGAGGCCATGCGGCAGACCGAAGGGCTCATTACCGACATTGAACGGAAGATCGAGCGCTTCAAGGGTGAAGGGGTTGACACCGAGCGGCACGAGAAGAGCCTCTTCTCCTTGCGCAACCGCTATCACCGCCTCTTTCACGAAGTCGATACCGCCAAGGTAAAACGCGAGTCGAGCCATATCCAGCAGGAACTGAACACCATCAACCAAACACTGGAAAACCTCGATGAACGGAACCGCCGCCGTAAAATTGCCGGTGCCATGGTGGTCGGTGGACTGCTCGTTGCCGCCCTCATCGCCCATCTCCTCAAGAGAACCTATGACGATTAACGCAATACCGAACCGCCCCAACACGCTATGAACCTCGCCCGTCAGCATTAATTGAGACTAATAGATTTTGCTTTACTCAAACTATTTTCTTATGTATACAATTACGTGGGTTGTTTGAATTGCCAGGGAACGGAGGTGGAACGTTACAGGCGCATGGGTAGCTGTCGTTCCCGGAAGAGATATTCCGGCACAGGCGCAGCCCGCGTCTGACGGTGATTTGGATCAAGGCATTTTCACGAGCTTTCCCGCAAAGGAGGAAGAGACATGGTTGTACTTGTTCGCTGCACCGACGACACCATCACCGTTGCACAGGAGTCAAAGCTCAGTAAACTCATCAAGGACGGTTTGGTCAAGTCGTATTTGCGCTCCGGAGAGTGGATGGACGCGGTAAACCTGCAACCCGAGCCCAGAAAACGTCCCGCCCCTCCCGCCGATTGCCTCTGCACGGCATATGTTTCGTGCTTCTGAGACGTTACTGCTTTCCCACTTATAGATAAAGAGAGCCGAGGGCGACAATCCGTTGCCCTCTTTTTTTGTCTGCACTGTATCGTAACAACTTTGTTCTGGACGAAAAAAGGCCGGCAGTTTCCCGCCGGCCCCCCTCTGTATTTCTCAAACTCCCCCCTACACCCGCGTCAGCTGACGGTACTTGATCCGGTGCGGCATGTCGGCTGCGGCGCCGAGACGCTTCCGGCGGTCCTCTTCGTACTCGGAATAGTTGCCGTCGAACCAGATTGCCAGGCTGTCCCCTTCGAAAGCGAGGATGTGGGTGGCGATCCTGTCCAGGAACCAGCGGTCATGGGAAATGACCACGGCGCAGCCGGCGAAGTTCTCCAGGGCCTCCTCCAGCGCCCGCATGGTGTTCACGTCAAGGTCGTTGGTCGGTTCGTCCAGAAGGATGACGTTGCCCCCCTCCTTGAGCATCTTTGCGATGTGGACCCGGTTTCGCTCCCCGCCTGAGAGCATCCCCACCTTCTTTTGCTGGTCGCTCCCCGAGAAGTTGAAGCGTGACACGTAGGCCCGGGAGTTGACGTTGACCTTGCCGAGTTGGAGCGTCTCCTGTCCCCCGGAAATCTCCTCCCAGATGCTCTTGTTCGGGTCGAGTGCGTCGCGGCTCTGGTCGACGTAGGCTATTTTCACGGTATCGCCGATGCGGATGGTGCCGTAATCAGGTGATTCCTGGCCGGTGACCATCCGGAAAAGGGTCGTTTTGCCGGCGCCGTTGGGGCCGATGATGCCAACGATGCCGCCGGGGGGAAGCCGGAAGCTCATACCCTCGAAGAGGAGCCGATCGCCGTAGGCTTTTGAGACATTGTCCGCCTCAATGACGATATCGCCGAGCCGCGGCCCGGGCGGAATGTAGATTTCGAGATCCTTGGACCTCTTCTCGCTCTCCTGTGAGAGGAGCTGCTCGTAGGAACTGATGCGCGCCTTGCTCTTGGCATGACGCCCCTTGGGGCTCATTCTGATCCACTCCAACTCCCGCTGGAGGGTCTTCTGTCGCTCGCTCTCTGACTTCTCCTCCTGGGTAAGGCGGTTCTGTTTCTGCTCCAGCCATGAGGAGTAGTTTCCCTTCCACGGAATCCCCTCACCCCGGTCCAGTTCAAGGATCCAGCCGGCCACGTTGTCGAGGAAATAGCGGTCATGGGTAACGGCGATGATGGTGCCGGGATAGCCTTGGAGGTGGTGCTCGAGCCAGGCGACGGTCTCGGCGTCCAGGTGGTTGGTGGGTTCGTCGAGGAGGAGGATGTCAGGCTTCTGGAGGAGCAGCCGGCAGAGGGCCACCCGACGTTTCTCGCCGCCGGAGAGGACCTTCACCGGGGTATCGCCCGGCGGGCAGCGCAGGGCATCCATGGCCATCTCCAGGCGGGAGTCCAGGTCCCAGGCGTCAAGATGATCGAGCTTCTCCTGCACTGCGGCCTGGCGGTCCAGCAGTTTTTCCATGTCGGCGTCGGGATCGGCGAAAGCAGCGGTGATCTCGTTGAATTCGTTCAGGAGGTTGACGGTCTCCTGGCATCCCTCCTCTACGATCTCACGGACAGTTTTCGCCTCGTCGAGCCGCGGTTCCTGCTCCAGGTAACCAACAGTATAGCCGGGGGAGAGGACCGCCTGTCCATTGAAGTCCTTGTCGATCCCGGCCATGATCCGCAACAGGGTCGATTTGCCCGAACCGTTCAGGCCCAGGACGCCAATCTTGGCGCCATAGAAATACGAGAGTGAAATGTCCTTGATGACCGGCTTCTTGTCGTAGTACCGGGAAACCCGCATCATGGTGTAGATAATCTTATTTCCGTCAGAGCTCATGGGCGGATAAAAACCTCCTGGATAAATTTGGCTTACCCTTGTACACTGTCGGCTAAGTACCTGTCAACAAGAAGCTTTTCCAAATTCCTTTGAAATCCGGACAGATTGGCTTACAATTCGTCGACTGATCTTCTCGAAAGGTGGAACCAATGAAAAAACGCTGGATTGCCAAAATCTTTACCATCGCCTTCGCCGTCTCCCTCGTAGCAGCCGCATACCAAGAGGCCGATGCCCGCGCCGGTGGCGGCCGCTCCTTCGGCAGCCGCGGTGCCCGCACCTACAAGGCACCGTCCCGCACGGTGAACCCGTCACCATCGAGCCCCCAGACTGCCCCGGCTTCGCCACAGCAACCCTTTCCCCAGGCCCAGCCCCAGCGGCAGGGAGGGAGTTTTCTCCGGGGCCTTGCCGGCGGGGTCGTTGGCGGCCTCCTCGGCGGCATGCTCTTCCGGAGTCTCGGCTTTGCCGGCCCCGGCGCCGGTGGCGGCATCGGGATCTTCGACATTCTCCTCATCGGCGGCATCCTCTACCTGATTTACCGCTTCGTGGCCTCACGTCGCCGTGAAGCTGCCCAGACCGCCGGCGGCGCACAGCAGAACTGGCGTCAGGCAGAAACCGTCGAACCTCCCCCGCAGCAGTTCGGCTTCGGCCAAACCGCGCAAGCCACTCCTGTTGACGAGACGAGCTTCGGCCTTGCCCATGTCCGCCAGATGGACGGCGCCTTCGACGAGAATCGCTTCAAAGAAACAGCCCAGGACGTCTTCTTCCGCGTCCAGGGGGCCTGGACACGGCGGGATCTGGCGCCGGTGGCCGACCTCCTGACTCAAGAGATGCAGGTAACCTTCCGGCAGCAGATCGACGAGCTCAAGGCTGCGGGCTCCATCAACCGACTGGAGAACATCGCCGTGCGGGAAGTGGACATCACCGAGGCGTGGCAGGAGGAAGGAAAGGACTATCTCACCGTCCGGTTCCTGGCAAACATTCTCGACTACACCACCGACGAGGCGGGAAAAGTCATTGCCGGAAGCGACACTGAGCCGGTAAAGTTTGAGGAGTACTGGACCTTCAGCCGGCCCGTCGGGCCGAACCAGTGGAAGCTGTCGGCAATCCAGCAGGCGTGATGGTGATGTGAAGCGATAGTAACCATGCATGCGGTACAGAAGCCGCCGGGGAATCATCCCCCGGCGGCTTTTTCGTTGCCGCATCCGTTTGACATCGCACGATTATCCGGTACGTTTATCCGGTATGTGACGTATACATCACCATAAGGAGGCAGGGAATGTTCGAAGAGATCGATGTGCAGGAAGCCATCAGGAAATCGCTCCAAACCGAAAAGAACGCCATGAACTTTTACCAGCTCGGCGCCACCCGGATGAAAGACCCTGATGCCATCAGGGTCTTTGAACTCCTTGCAAAAGAGGAACGCGAACATGCTGGACATTTCTACACTATCTATAAGGGGGCCGACATCTCCGATTTTGACGAGTTTATGGACGCCCCGCCTGACCACGAATCGACCTGGATGATCGCGTTGACCAAAACAATCAACTCCGACTTTACCGAGCAGAAGGCTCTGGAGCTTGCCATGCACAAGGAGCAGAAACTGGAAAAGGCCCTCCGGGATACCGCCGGTAAAATCAAGGATGACGACGTGCGCGCCATCTTCGAGCTTAACGCCCGCGAAACCCATAATCACTACGAGATGATTGAGTCGGAGTATGCGCGAATTATGGCCATGGTCCATGAATCGGACATGGACACCTACGTCCGGGAGTAGCCGGGATTAAGAGTGACTGAAAAATCCTGCAGAAGATGGAAAGGGGTGCGTATTACGCGCCCCTTTTTCACATCCTCAGAGCGTTGATACGAATGGAGTATCGCGACGAAAAAAGTGTAAACCGTATGCAACACTGCTGTCGAATTTTCTTACAGCAACAACAGTGCTTAACACGAGCAATCAAATTAACTTATCGAAATTATTTGTCAAAAACATTGGCCCCGAATTTGCTTAACCTTAACAAGCTTAGCAGTTTCTTAAAAATGCACTCTGTCTAATTTCATGGCACTGTCGCCATGAAGGCGGCTTTTTCTAAGAAAAGCCGGAACCTGACTTCATCACGGATGATTCAATGTCTAAGCGCGGCACCCTCCTCTTCAGTCTCGGTACCCATCTCCACCTACCCACCCACGAGCTTGCCTCTTCCGGTTGGGAGGTCCTCGTAGCCAACAATCTCCTCGATGCGAGAACCATCATCCGCGACCGGAACCTGCAAACAGGAATGATACTTCTTGATGACCCCCACATGACTACCCTCGGCAACATCGAAGACATCATGCAGGTAAGCAATTGCATGGAGTGGATCGCCCTGCTGACCGATGCATGCCTGCAGGCGCCGGTTCTCTGCCGTTTTGTCGCCGAAAACTGTTTCGATTACCATACGCTCCCCCTTGATGCGGAGCGACTCTCCGTCGTTCTTGGACATGCGCAGGGCAAGGTGGCGCTCAAAAATCGGGTAACAATCCGTAGCGGGAGTTTTCGCGACAATGAATTGATCGGCGAAAGCCCTGTCATACAGCAGATCTATCAAAAGATGCGCAAGATGGAGGGAGTCGACGCCCCCATCCTCATCAGCGGAGAAAGCGGAACCGGGAAAGAATTGGTGGCTCACCTGATCCACCAGCATTCTGCCCGCGGCAAGGCACCGTTTGTGGCCGTCAACTGCGGAGCGCTGCCTGCCCACCTGATACAGACCGAGCTCTTCGGCCACGAGAAAGGTGCATTCACCGGCGCCATTCAGCGTAAGATCGGGAGGATCGAATCTGCTGCCAGCGGGACAATCTTTCTTGATGAGATCGGCGACCTCCCCTTCGACCTCCAGACGAACCTGCTGCGCTTTCTCCAGGAAAAAACCATCGAGCGCGTCGGCTCCCACCAAAGCTTGACGATAGATGCTCGCGTCATTGCCGCTACCAACGTCGACCTGGAAAAGGCGGTAGCGGAGGGGCGATTCAGGCAAGACCTTTACTACCGCCTGAACGTGCTCAACCTGAGGATCCCCCCTCTCCGCGAGCGGGCAGGAGATATCGAGCTCTTGGCAATGGCATTTCTGGAGAAATTCTCCAGCCAGCGCAAGCTCTCTTCACGGAGGTTCAACCAGCAGGCCCTGCGGTGCATGAATCTCCATTCGTGGCCCGGCAACGTTCGGGAGCTTATCAACCGCGTGCAACGGGCCGTCATCATGAGCGAAGGGCCGTTCATCACCCCCGCCGACCTGGGGTTGGAGAAGCGAGCCGCCACCAGAAATCTACTCACCCTGGAAAAGGCCCGTGACAAGGCCGAGAAAGAGGCAATCCAGTTTAGCCTCCTCTGTCATCGCAACAACATCTCCGAAGCCGCGCGACAACTGAAGGTATCGCGGGCCACTCTCTATCGCCTCATGAGCAAGTTTCAAATATCCGCCTGATCGCTGGCAGGCCCATCCAGCACACTACCCCACCGCCGCATCTATTGCCCGGGCGGCAAGGAGAGAATGTTATGACTATGAAGTATGCGAAACGCCTGGCATACGTATTGATGCCTCTCACCCTGGCGGCACCGGCCGGGGCCCTTGCTGAAGAGATGCCCGCTGAAGCGCGGCAGGAACTGGTGAAACTGAGCCGGATTCTCGAAGAACAGAGCCGTCAGCTTGCCGAACAGAAACGCGCCCTGGAAGAGCAGGAAGCACGCTTCCGCGAATATCGGACCAGTGTTGATCAGCGGTTTGTCGATCAGCAGCGGCGCATTGACGAACTCCAGGCACGGGTCGGTTCGCTTGCACCTGCCGCCCCCTCCACCCAGTCTGAAGCGGCACAGCCCGTCAAGATAACGACGGTGCAGTCGCTCATGGAACAGCGGGCTACGGGCCCCGACGATGCAACCTCCCCTCCTCCCGCGCCTGTTACGCCGCAGCAGCCGGTGGGGATTCCACCCGAGCAGCCCAAGGAGCAGCGCCCTCCCGAGGTGGCACCCATCTTCGACGCTCCCGGCGTCCTGACCCCCCGCGGGTCGCTGGTGGTGGAGCCGTCGTTCCAGTACTCCCATTCCACGACCAACAGGGTTGCCCTCGTCGGGTACACGTTCGTCCCGGCGGTTCATGTTGGAATCATTGATATCAGGGCCGTCGATCGCGATGCCTATGTCTGGTCTCTGGCGGCCCGCTACGGCCTGACCAACCGTCTGGAGTTCGAAGTTAAAGTCCCCTATGTCTACCAGACGGATAAGTCATTGGCTCGCAGCTATATCAGCAGCGGGCTTGTTGAAGAAGCGTTCGATTCGGACGGCAATGGGATTGGTGACGTGGAATTTGGCATCAGGTACCAAATCAACAGCCCAACTACCGGTCCGTTCTATATCACCAGTATCCGCGTGAAGAGCGACACCGGCACAGGCCCTTTCGATGTCCCGTACAAGAATCCTGAAGTGACCCCAGAAGCATTTATACCTTTGGAACAGCCAACAGGCTCGGGGTTCTGGGCGCTGCAGTTCGGCCTGTCGGCCATCTATCCCACCGACCCGGTTGTCCTCTTCGGCGGGGTCAGTTACCTCTGGAACATCGAAAGAGATGTGGATGATACCAAAGGTGGCAAGGATCTCGGGATTGATTCCTATGATCCCGGCGACGCCATCGGTTTCAATTTCGGCATGGGGATCGCCCTCAACGAGGCGGTTTCCTTCAGCCTCGGCTACGACCACAGCATCATCGGCAAAGACAGTCAGAACGGTGCCACACTATCTAACGCTACCACTACCCACGTGGGAACGCTTCTGTTTGGCTATTCCCTGAAGCTCGGTGATAAGACGACGGCAAACCTCTCCCTCGGCGCCGGGGTAACCGAAGCGGCACCGGACGTGCAGATTACCCTCCGGGTGCCCTTCAGCTTCTAGGGATGGTGTCTCGGATTATCAGCGAAGAGATCGGATGAGTTGCCCGGTCACCATGGGCGATATGTTCATGGAGCGGATGCGAGAGAGGTTCAAGGCGGCGGCATTGATCGTCGTAATGACTTCAATTGGCTGATTGTCGAGAGAGTTCTGGATGAGAGGCTGAGTCAGGGCATTGGAGGGTGAACCCGGTTGAGAGGTGCCGGCTCCGCTGCCATAGAGATCCATAAAACGTTGGAGCGAAGCGGGTGAGACGGTCTGCCCCGTTGGGGAAAGCACCGGTTGTGTTGTTGTGTACTGAAGAACACCGTTAACGCGTACTAACTGATCAACACTAAACAGCAACAAAAATCCGTTACCCATGTCTATCCCGCCCCGGATGCTGTCCAGTTCCTGGTCGGAGACAACCTCCCGCGCGTCTAGTCCGTCAAGGTCCGTCAGAACCTGTCCAGCAGCGGGTACGGCGGCGGCCAGTGCTGCTGCTACACCGATAATCCTGAATCCCCTTGAGATCTTCATGGAACTACCTAAAAGTCATTTCTGCCGGGGAGAAGAAAGGTCACCCGGGCAAGGTCGCTGTTAGCCATGGCCATGCCGAGCGGCGCCTTACCATGAGTACTCCATTCGCCCGAACGGTTAAAAGTGCTCTGTGCCACGTCCTTCTTGTTCCTGATCAGAAAGAGAATCCCGTTCCACATGGGCTCGAAATCGGCCCGCGCCATCCGCTTCAGCCCCGCCGCCGGGTCGCCCAGCAGCACCTCCCGCTCACTCATCCCCTTGACCACCACAAAATGACGATAACCGTTGTGGTTTATGAGCACAATTGCGGGAACCCCGATGGAGCCCAGCTTGTCAAGAGAGGTCCGGAAACCGTCGGCCCGATACCCCCTCGCAATGAGGTAGTTTTTGATGTCGAGGAGCGAGAACCCTTCGCGCCTGATTTTTTCCTGATTCCCCTTGTCGAACATATCCTTGAAGACGTCCTGCTCGGAAACCTTGTCCTCGTAATGATATGCCAGAAGCGTTGCCAGGGCCGCCGAACCGCAGCTGAAATCATATTGCTGCTTGATAACGGTCCGGAAGCGGAGCTCCTTCACGCTCTTCACCTTCACTGACAAAGTGCCCCCCGTCGCCGCCGGGACGGTTACAGACCCGGCCAGCGACAGGGACGGCGTAATAGCAAGAAGGAGACAGGCGAAAATAATGCGGTTCATGGTCAGTCCACGTAGAGGTTAAGATTTATAGAGTTGTTGATAATCACGTGGTTGCCGGAATTCTGGATCACGGGGGCGATCCCGTTGACGTTGGTGAACGCACCGGCGGCTATCATGTTGTAGCCGGTAGTAGTTGGGCCCACTATGCTATTGCCCGGCATTGATGCGTTCTGGCGTGTGCTGCTTTCCAGCACGGTAACCGTATCGACCTGAATGTCCTGTCCTTGTCCTCCAGTGAGTTCATGGAGTTCCCCTCCCGTGAGGGGTTCGCCACACCCTGAACCGTCAACCGCGTCGACCTGATCGGCCGGCGCGGAAGAGATCACCTCCGCCTGCGCCCCGCCGGCCAGAAAAAGACCTATCGAGAGTGCTACTCCGACAACCGTGAGGTCGATGAATTGTCGCATGAACTGCTCCTTGTCGGGTTACCCGTGACTCCAGGGAAGGCCCGCACGACAAATGCCGGCGACGGTAAGAAGCCGCCGCCGGCGCTTAACCGCACCTACTTGGTAACGTTGACGTTGCCCTGAACGTTAACCGACTGCTGGATGGAAGACATGGCGCCGGTGTTTTGCGTGACGTTCGTGATGCCGTTCACGTTGTTGAAAGCGCTGCTGTCGACCCTGTTGGCGCCTGACGCATAGGTTCCAGTCGGCGGACCGGCGTTGATGGTTCCGCTAACCGTTGCATCAAGGGAGCTGTTTGCGACTGCCACACTGATGTCACCAATTGTAACGTCAACGCTGTCGTCGGTGTTAAAGGAATCATTGATACTGTTGTCGACGGACGCACCATTGTTGGCCGCGATGCTGCCGTTATCGGCATTGGCTTGGCTGTTGTCGTTGTTGTTGTTGGAGTCGACGTTGGCGGTGACCGTCGAGTTGTCGTTAGCTGCTATTCCTTTGTTGTCTGCAGAGACGTTTACGCTGTTATCAGAGTTGTCGGTATTGTTGGAGTCGGTGGTCGTGTTGTTGGTGATCGATGCACTCCCGCCGCTTGCTGCGACGCTGCCACCGGTCGCGGATACGTCATCATCGCTCAGATCATTGCCGTTCAGCGAGTCGGCAATGTCGACGGTAACGTTGGTGCTGTTATCGCTGTTGTCGGTGGTGCTGTTATCAATGGTTGAACCTTCGCTAGCGGCCGCGCTGCCGTCGGAAGCAGCATTGCTGTCGCTACTCAGGTCGTTGTTGTTGCCGGAATCGGCTACATCGACGTTGGTGCTACTGTCGCTGTTATTAACCGTTGAATTGGCGCCGTTATTAGCCGAGGCGCCGGCAGCTCCGGAGCTTGCGTTGGTCTGTGTTGAGTTGTCGCTGTTATCGCTATTATTGCTGCTGTCGTTGGCGGAGTCAGCAACGTTAGTGCTGTTGTTGCTGTTGTCGTTGGCGGAATCAGCTACATTGGTGCTGTTATCACTGTTGTCGCTGTTGTTGCTGCTGTCATTAGCGGAATCTGCTACGTTAGTGCTGCTATTGCTGCTGTCATTGGCAGAATCTGCTACGTTAGTGCTGTTGTTGCTGCTGTCATTGGCTGAATCAGCTACGTTAGTGCTGTTATCGCTGCTGTCGTTTGCAACGTTGTCCTGGTTGCCAAAATCGGACTGGGTGTTACTGTTGTCGCTGTTGTTGTTGGCAACGTTGTCCTGGTTGCTGAAGTCCGACTGGGTGTTGCTATTGTCGGACTTGTCGTTGGCAATATCCGAGGTCGAATTGCCATTCAACGTGTCATTCACGCCAACCGACGTGGAGCCCTCGTTGGCTGAAACTCCCTCGGTGGCGGCTGTCGACTGAGCCGTAGCCGTCTGGCTTTGTGCCGAGTCGGTTGCTGTGTTGGTCGGGTTCGCCATGACCTGTGATGCGAGTCCGAATGTGAGGGCAAAAGCAAACAACACCACCAAGCGCTTCTTCGACGTACTCATAACATACCTCCTGTAGAAGTTATTGTGGCAAGGCTGTATGCCGTGCCCTTCCACCCATAGTGCAAGAGGTATGCAATATTGATTAAATTTTTGTAACGCTAAATAATTCCAGCTAGTTACAACTGGTCATCTTTGGCATAACGAGTTCATAAGTTAGAATTTTTTCAGCACTATGTACAACGATTGCGACATGATTAGTTGCCTTGAGCGACTTGACAAACAAAACCAATTGTTTTTATTAAATAATCTCCATTTTAACCTGAAATGCCCCGAATCCTGAAAAGTGTATAAATCATAAGACATGGCTAACCGTAAAGATGGTGGTGAGTGTACTGGTCTATCCCCTGGATGATGTCGTATTAATGGATTGTGAGGTTATTGTCCAATAAGTAAGACAATCCACATTTATGGAATATACCGAAGAAAAATTTTTTCAACGCTAGATAAGGGGTATCCGAGTTTCTGAATGAAGCCCACGCCAAGCGCCGAAAGAAGTAGGAGTGAACGAAAAAAAGAGCCCGCAATCGCGAGCTCTTTCAACCACATACGCGTTGGAGAATGGCGTCAGTAGGCTTGCTTGTCCCCCAGAACATCCGCTTCGGTGACGGGCGCCCTGAAGACCCTGTAGACCCATATCTTGTAGGCAATGACGATCGGCACGAAGATAAACGCCACAACGGTCATGATCTTCAGGGTATAGGGGCTCGATGACGAGTTGAAGATGGTCAGGCTGTAGGCCGGGTCGAGGCTCGACGGGATCAGGTTCGGGAAGAGCCCGATGACGCCGGTCGCCACCACCGTGAGCACCGTCACGCAGGACGAGGCAAAGGCAGTGAGCGTGGCGCCCTTGGCCGAGAAAAGCCGGATCCCCACAAGGGCGATAACGGCCATGAGCGGTACAACAAAGAGGAGAGGATGTGCCAGATAGTTGTCGAAGAGCTTTGTAGCGAACTTCGTGTAGGCCAGGAATGCCACCGCTCCCACCAGCAGCGCCGGCCAGGTCTTGTCGGCAATCCCCTTGGCCCGGGTGCTCAGGTCGCCCACGGTTTTCACCGACAGCCAGAGGGCGCCGTGCACCGTGAAGAGAAGCACGAAGAGGACCCCGGTCAGGAGCCCGTAGGGGTTGAGGAGTGAAAGAAAGGACCCTTGGTAGCCGGCGGCGTCCATGGGGAGCCCTTTGAAGATATTGCCGAAGGCGACCCCGAAGAGGAGCGCCGGCAGGAAGCTCGACACCTGAATCGCCACGTCCCATGCCTTTTTCCATCCTTCGCCCTCGAGCTTGCCGCGAAACTCGAAAGATACCCCCCGAACGATCAGGGAAAAGAGAAGGAGCAGCAGCGCCGTGTAGAGATAGCTGAACATGAGCGCGTAGGTGGTGGGAAACGCCGCGAAGGTGGCACCGCCGGCGGTGATGAGCCAGACTTCGTTGCCGTCCCACACCGGCCCGATGGTATTGATGAGAACACGCTTCTCGCCGTCGGTGCGGGCCAGTATATTGTGGAGGATTCCGGTGCCGAAGACGAAACCATCGAGCATGAAGTAGACAGCCCAGAGAACTCCCCAGAGCACAAACCAGGTAATCTGCAGTTCCATGTTACGCCCCCCTTACCGTTGTTGGTTTGATAATTCCGGAAAGATCGTCGTCAGGCCCTTTGCGGGCGTACTTGGCCAGAAGATAGATGTCTATGGCGCCCAACAGGCTGTAGATAAGCGTGAAGCCCACCAGAGAACCGATAACCTGGGGCGATGTAACCGCCTTGGAGACCCCTTCGGAGGTTTTCAGCACCCCATAGACGATCCAGGGCTGCCGTCCCAGTTCGGCCACGATCCAGCCGAGCTGCGCTGCAATGTACGGCAGTGGCAGGGCAAAGAGCATAATCCGAAGGAAGAGGGTTTGTTTCTCGAAGTTCTTCATCCGGGAGAGGACTGTTCCGACCAGAGCCGCCAGGGTCATGAATGTCCCCATCCCGACCATGAGCCGGAAACTCCAGAAGGTGGGCTGCACCGGCGGCCGTAGCTCCTTCGGAAAGTCCTTGAGGCCCTTGATTTCGGCATTGGGGTCATGGAATGCAAGCATGCTCACCATGTTAGGGATACATAAACGCTCAACGGCGTTGCACTCGTTTTTCGGGTCGGGAAGGAGAAAGAGGTTCATGCCGACCCCCTTCTGGGTCTCCCATACCGATTCCATGGCCGCGAACTTGGTAGGTTGGGTCTTGGCAATCTCCACCGCATGGAAGTCGCCCGAAAGGAAAACGAGTATCGCGGCGACCAGACCGAAGGTGGCCCCCATCCTGAACGAGCGGACGAAGAAGTCCGGCTGGTTCTTGCGGAGCAGGTGCCACGCCGAAATTCCCATCACAAAGAAGGCGGCGACCATGTAGCCGGAGCTGACCGTATGGACAAACTTGATGATGCCGTAGGGGTTGGTGATGACGGCCATGAAGTCGACCATTTCGGCACGACCATTTCGGAGAACATAACCCACCGGCTTCTGCATCCAGCCGTTGGCCAGGAGGATCCAGAGGGCCGACAGGTTGGTGGCGATGGCCACGAGCCAGATGCTGACAGCGTGGGTAGCCTTCGACACTTTGTTCCAGCCGAAGATCCAGACGCCGATGAAGACCGACTCCAGGAAGAAGGCCACTGTTGCCTCAATGGCCAGCGGCGCGCCGAAGATGTCCCCCACGTACCGGGAGTACTCGGCCCAGTTCATGCCGAACTGGAACTCCTGGGTAATGCCGGTGACGACCCCCAGGGCAAAGTTGATCAGGAACAACTTCCCCCAGAACTTGGTCATTTTCAGGTAGGTCTCATCCCCCGTGCGGACATATCTGGTTTCCATGTACGCAGTGAGGATGGAGAGACCCAGGGTGAGCGGTACGAAGATGAAATGGAACATGGTTGTTGCCGCGAACTGCAGCCTGCTCAGGGTTAACACGTCCATCCGTCCTTACCTCCTTGTAGAGTGATATGTGTGTATCGGTAGCCTCTGACGGCTGATAACCACGAACTGTTTTGTATAGGCAAACAATAATTCCCTCAAACTATACCATATCGGACTAAATTTATCCTTTATACGGACAAAAAAATTTTGCGCTACTTCTGGCGCGCGGCAAGCTCCTCGATGGTTACGCCGTCGAGAACCTCCACAACCCGCTGCTGTACTTCCCTCCAGACCGGATGGACGCCGCAGGTGCTGTCACGTTCGCATGTTCCTGAACCAATCAGGCAGCGGTTTGGCATGATGGGCCCCTCCACTGCCTCCACCACTTCGCGCAGGGTAATCCGTGAGGCGGGACGACCCAGCATGAATCCGCCGCCTGCTCCTCGGAATGAATTGACGATCCCGATCTTTGCGAAACTCTGAAGTATTTTGGCAAGGAACGTCTGAGGGACATCTACTGCCTCGGCAATCTCGCTAATGAGAGCCACCTGCCCCGGCGGTAACTGGGCCAGGTAGACAATTCCTCTTATTGCGTATTCGCCTTTACGGGTTAGCTCCATCATAATTAATACCTATAAGACCATTTTTGTCCTTTTATACCTGACGATTATTGTGCTGTCAAGTTTTTTTCTGCATAGTTTCGGCTCTGATTAATGCGAATCCGCCAGAACGGCTATTCCTGCTCGCCCCCGTATTCCCGCTTCATATATTCTTTCCATTCGCCAAAGACGCCGTCAAGGTCAAGGCTCAGGTCGGAAAGTCCCTTGATAAATGCCTGGTCAATCGCCAGTCCCTCACCAAGATTCACGAGAATTGACCGTACCCGATGCCACCCGTACGTTAAAACCATGAAGTTTACCACCGCATAGCTCTGCTCATAGGCGAGACGAACCTCACGGTTTCCCAACCCGGTGAACCCTGCTTCAAGCCTCCTCAAGGCAAGAAACTCTCCCCTCTTAGCCGCTTTCCCCAGTTCCGCCAGCGGCGTGTTGGACTCCAGCCTTCCCTGCAGTTCCGCAATTCCTTCGTTGAGCCAGACAGGGCAGTTCCCCTTGGTCAGCTCACGTACCACGGCATGGGTGTATTCGTGGCGTAGCGTCGCCCGCAACTCCGGCGTAATATCGGTAAGTCCACCGATGGGAAGGCGGATCTTGCCGTCATAGAGTCCCCCCGACCAGTCGGGCGAGCGGGTTACCTCCCGATAATCGCGTTTCGTATAGAGGATGACCGGCACCCGCGCCTCGGGGAAGTGCCCCAAATCGGTACCAACGCTGTTGTAGGCGCTTTCCAGAACATCGAGAATCGACAGAGCAATGCCGGTCTGCACCTCTCCGGTATCGTAGGAAACGATGAAGCGGGAGCTGTGTCCACGCTCCATGCGAGCCTCAACGGCCTGCTCACGTCGCATCTTCTCAAGAAGCCCCCCGAAGAAGGCATCGGATGGCGCCAGAGCGGCAGCCTTTTCCCAGTACCCCAGGGCCTCGTCCGTTTCTCCAGCATCGTAGTGCAGGCGCCCAAGAAAATACAGACCCTCAGCCGTGTCTCCACCCAAGTCGCGGGCCTTCAGAAGCTCATACCGCGCCAGGGGAAAATTTTTTGCCAGAGTAAAGGCAATACCCCTCAGGAGATGATACCGGGGAGCATCGGGGAAAAGCATCAGGGCCTTCTCGAACTGCACAGCGGCTTCGGGGTAGGATTTTTTGTCGAGGAGCTTCTGGCCCTGAAGGGTATAGGCGGTGGCAAGATTACCCTTCAGGGTCTGATCTGAAGAATAGAGACCGTAGGCCGTTTCCAGCTGCTCGATGGCCTTCTCGATTTCGCCCTTTTCAAGGAGATTGACACCGTAGTTGTTGTGAAGAAGAGGATCAGCGGCGCTGGAAACCGGTGGGATTGAAGAGTCTGCGGCCCAAAGGAGGCTGATAAAAAAAACTGTGTGTGCGGCGGATCGTTTCATGGTGATCTATTTTGTCCTCATGCCCACCGAGGCTGAGTTCAGTCGGCCCTCAAACCCACAACCTGGGGGCCACGAAAAAAGCCGGGAGCTACCCGGCTTCGTTCAATCCTTCAAAAAACTGCGCACCCGGCCGGCTATTCCCGGGGCATCAAGACCATGCAGAGCCCTTAGTTCGTGCTGTTCGCCCTGCTCCACGTACCGGTCCGGATACCCCAGACGGAGAACCTTTACCCTTTCTATCCCCTCTTCTTCGAGGAGTTCCAGCACCGCCGTACCGAAGCCACTTTGGACAACATTCTCCTCAACGGTGACGAGAATTCCGGTCGTGCGGGCGAGTGAAAGTATCAGGTCACGGTCGAGGGGCTTCACGAAGCGGGCGTTCACAACGGTCAGGTCGATTCCCTCGGCCGCCAGGGTTTCAGCCGCATCCCGGGCCGGGTAGACCGTGGATCCGATGGCAAGAATGGTGCCGGTCTTCCCCTCCCTCAGAATCTCTCCCTTCCCGATCGGCAAGACCCGGAAGGTCTGGTCGAGGGAGATCCCGTAGCCGTTGCCCCGCGGATAGCGGACCGCCGCCGGTCCCTCATGCTCCAGGGCGGTCATGAGCATGTGCTGGAGCTCGTTCTCGTCCTTGGGGGCCATGAGGATCATGTTGGGGAGATGCCGCAGGAACGCAAGATCGAAGAGGCCGTGGTGAGTCGGTCCGTCGCTCCCCACCACGCCGGCCCGGTCGATAGCGAAGGTGACGGGAAGATTCTGGAGGCAAACATCGTGGAAGATCTGGTCGTAGGCCCGCTGAAGGAATGATGAGTAGACGGCGAAAACCGGCCGATATCCCTCCGCGGCAAGACCTGCCGCAAAGGTGACGCCGTGCTGCTCGGCAATCCCCACGTCGAAAAAGCGTTCCGGGTAGGCGGCGGCGAAGGCGGTAAGCCCGGTGCCGTCGGGCATTGCGGCAGTGAGGGCAAGAACCCGCTCGTCCTCGGCAGCAATTTTATTTATTGCTTCGCCGAAAACGCCGGTGTAGGAGGCTGCCCCCCCTTTCCCTTTAAGTACCTTGCCCGTTTCAATATCGAAGGGTCCGACGCCGTGGAAAAGGGCCGGCTTTTCTTCTGCGGGGCGATACCCCTTCCCCTTCTTGGTCAGGACATGGATCAGGACCGCGTCGTCAAAGCGGCGGACCTTTTCGAAGGTTTCCATGAGCCGGTCGATGTCGTGGCCGTCGATGGGGCCGATGTACTCGAAGCCGAAGGCCTCGAAGAGCATTCCGGGGGTAAAGAGCCCCTTGAGGGACTCCTCGGCCCGTTTGGCCACCTTCAGGACCCCGCGGCCGATCCGGTCGAGTCCACCGAGGAAACCCTCCAGGTCCTTCTTCATGGTGTGGACGAATTCGCTGGTGACGGTCCGGTTCAGGAAGTTCGACAGGGCGCCCACATTTTCGGCAATGGACATCTCGTTGTCGTTCAGGACCACGATTAGGTCCTTGTTCAGGTGCCCCGCGTGGTTGAGCCCCTCGTAGGCGATACCGCCGGTCATGGAGCCGTCGCCGATGACGGCAACCACCTTGTTCCTCTCCCCCCGAAGGTCCCGGGCAGCGGCAAAGCCGAGGGCAGCCGAAATGGATGTGGAGGTATGTCCCGTGTCGAAGGCGTCGTGGGGGGACTCGCACCGCTTAGGAAAACCGCTGATTCCCCCGAGGGTGCGAAGCGTTGCGAACCGGTCGCGCCGGCCCGTAATCAGCTTGTGGGCGTATGACTGGTGCCCCACGTCCCAGATGATCCTGTCCGTGGGGGATTCAAATACCCGGTGGAGCGTCAGGGTCAGCTCGACCACGCCGAGGCTCGGAGCCAGGTGGCCCCCGTTCCTGGCGCAGACGGCAATGATCTGCTCCCGGAGCTCGCCGGCAAGTTGCACAAGCTCTCGAGGAGATAGCACCCTCAGGTCACGGGGGGACTCGATGCTGTCGAGTATGGATGTCATCAGGATTTCCGGGATACGATGTAGCGGGCGACCTCCCGCAACGGTTCGGCCATCTCGCCAAAGGGGGCGAGGGATTCAAGGGCCATGTCCACCAGCTCCTGGGCCCGGCGCTTCGAGTCTGCGAGCCCCATGACCGCGGGATAGGTGGCCTTGCCGCGGGCCTGGTCGCTGCCGGCGTCCTTGCCGATCTGCTCGGTGGTCCCCTCGATATCGAGGATGTCGTCGGCGATCTGGAACGCAAGGCCGATGGCCTCGCCGTACCGTGTTATAGCAACAAGGGCCTCGCCGTCGGCGCCGCCGAGTATGGCGCCCGCCTTGACCGACGCCTTCATGAGGGCGCCGGTTTTGTGGGTGTGGATGTACTGCACCGTGGCCAGGTCTATATCCCGCTTCCCCTCGCTCTCCATGTCAACCACCTGGCCGCCGACCATCCCCCGCGAACCGGCGCAGAGACCGATTTCGTGGATTACCGGGAGAAGTCGCGCCGGTCCCACCGTGGCCGCATAATCGGGGTTGCTCATGAGGATGAACGCCTCAGTGAGGAGCGCGTCGCCGGCAAGGATGGCGATTGCCTCTCCGAAGACCTTGTGGTTGGTGGGGCGACCGCGCCGGAAGTCGTCGTCATCCATGGCCGGCAGGTCATCGTGGATGAGGGAATAGGTGTGGATCATCTCCATGGCGCATGCCGCAGGAAGTGCAAGATCGGGCGTCCCTCCCACTGCCTCGCAGGCGGCGAGCATCAGGACCGGCCGGACCCGTTTTCCCCCCGCGAAGACCGAATAGCGCATGGCGCGGTGGATGGAATAGGGAAGGTCGCCCTCACCGGGAAGATAGCGACTGAGGGCTTCATCGACCAAGGCGCAGCGTTCTTTTAGATAGCTTTTCAGGTCCATGAAAACTCGCTTTACGTGAAATTGAATAAGGGACACGGGAGAACAGCCCCTATTACCCTAGTGGCCGTCGTTCTCATAACGGAACTCTTCCTTCGCGAAACTGCCGTCCTTCTTCTTGAGCAGGATTTCCACCTTCTTTTCCGCCTCGTCCAGCTTCTTCGTGCAGAAGGCAGCCATCTTGACCCCTTCCTCGAAGGACTTCAGGGACTCCTCGAGGGTCAACTCCCCGCTCTCCAGCCTGTTCACCACCTCTTCAAGCTTTTTGAGTGCAGTCTCGAACTTTTCAACGGCCATGGGAATCCTTCCTCGCAAAAATGAAGGGTTCATTATACCGATTAGACATAGTGAGTCAAGGAGTTGCGGTAAACGCAGCGGCAAAGCGATGCCAGTCGAACCGGGTGAAGTCAATGAGGATGGCTGTCGGGATGAAGGTGTCGAGTTCGCGGAATTCCCGCCCCAAAAGCTTTCGTGAGAAGTGTCGAAAGAGCCGTACCTCCTCCTGGAAAATCCTTGTGAAGTCTTCCCTGATCCCCGCGTCGGCAAGGGGGTCGTCGCCGACATAGTTAAGGGTGCACCACTCGTCGTGGTGTACCTCGCCCGTCAAGTCCACAAGGGGAAGACCATGGAGCCGGCAGGTCATGGGACGGTAGTCATAAACGAGACACCTGCTGTCCGACCCCAGGAGCGGACAGGGAGTTTCGTCATCCTCGGGCATGAAGAGTTCCCACTCCTCTTCTGGATGGTCGTTGAGGATATAGGGATTATCGAACTGGGGCCAGAGCCGCCGCAGCCCCGCAAGGCGCTCCCGGCACCGAACGAGCACCCGCTCCCGCGTCTCGCCATCGAGGCGGTCGAAGCCCTGCTTGAGAAGCGCCGCATCGAGGAGCGTGATGTCAAAGAGTCCCCTGCAGCACTCGGCACATCCTGCGGCACAGCGGATGCGTTCTCCAGACTGTGTAATGCAGCGGCTGAACCACTGGTCCACGTCGGACAGCAGGCCCCGGTATTCCCCGAGAATTGTGTTCATGTGCCCCCAAAAAAAAGAAGGCGGGAAATTCCCGCCCTCTCTGCTCCATGCTCAATCGTTATCAGGCGACAAGCTGAGACTTGGTGAATATGCTCCTCAGCCAGACTCCTTCAGCCTCGATGTTTTCGCGCCCCCCCTCTTCCCGGTCCACGAGGGCAACAATGCCGAGCACAACCAGTCCTTCCTCCTCGGCACGGCGCACCGCCTTCATGGAGGAGCCGCCGGTGGTGACCACGTCCTCGACTATGACGACCCTCGACCCTGGCGGAAGGTTTTTGCGCCCTTCGAGCCACTGGCCGGTGCCGTGCCCCTTGGGCTCCTTGCGGATAATGAAGGCATGCATGGGACGACCATCAAGGTACGCCGCGATGGAGGTGGCAGTGGCGATGGGATCGGCTCCCAGGGTGATCCCCCCTACCCCATGAACCCCTTCCACGTCCCGTATCGCTTCGTAGAAGAGCTTGCCGACCAGGAGCCCTCCCTCGGCGTGGAGGGTGGTCTGCTTGCCGTCGAAATAGAAGTCGCTCTCTCTGCCAGAGGCGAGGGTCACCTTCCGTTTTTCGTAAGAAAGTTCGAGGATAATCTGTTTCAAGCGCTCCCGGTCAGTCATGGTCGAATCTGCTCCTTTCAGAAGAGGTCCAGCTGGGGTGCCGCCAGCGTGGGAAACGTAATGGGATAATTGCCGGAGAAGCACGCCTTGCAGTAGGGGGTTTTACTTGCCCCCACGGCCTGCAGCAGCCCCTCCTCCGACAGGTAGCCGAGGGAATCGGCGGTGATATAGCGGCGGATCTCCTCGATGGTGTGGGACGAGGAGATGAGCTCCTTGCGGGTGGGGGTATCGATGCCGTAGTAGCAGGGATAACTGGTGGGGGGTGAGGAGATCCGTACATGAACCTCCTTGGCGCCGGCGTTTCGGACCATCTTGACGATCTTGCGGGAGGTGGTCCCCCGGACGATGGAGTCGTCGATGACCACGACCCGTTTCCCCTCCAGAAGCTCGCGCACCGGGTTGAGCTTGATCTTGACCCCGAAGTGGCGGATAGACTGCTGGGGTTCGATGAAGGTTCGGCCGATGTAGTGGTTGCGGATGAGCCCCAGCTCGAAGGGAAGCCCAGCCTCCTGGGCGTAGCCTATCGCCGCCGGCACCCCCGAATCGGGGACAGGGATCACGATATCGGCATCAACCTGGTGCTCCCGGGCGAGCTGCCGACCGAAATCCTTACGGACCATATAGACGTTTTTGCCGAAGATGTAGGAATCGGGGCGGGCGAAGTAGACAAACTCAAAGATGCAAGGAGCTGCATCGTCCTTCTTGAGGGGGAAATGGGAGGTGACGCCATCCTTGGTGATGACGACAACCTCTCCCGGCTCGATTTCCCGGATGAATTCAGCCTCGATCAGGTCAAGGGCGCAGCTTTCGGAGGCAACCACCCAGCCGTCACCCAGCTTGCCGAGGCAGAGGGGGCGGAACCCCTGGGGGTCGCGGGCAGCCACCATGCGGGTTTCGGTCAGGAAGAGGAGGCAGTAGGCACCTTTGAGGCGGCCGAGGGCCTCGGCAATCCGGTCCTCCAGGGAGTTCTGCTTGGAGGTGGCCAGGAGGTGAAGGATCACCTCGGTGTCCATGGTGGTCTGGAAGATGGAGCCCCACGCTTCCAACTCGTCCTTGACCATCTGGGCGTTAACCAGGTTGCCGTTGTGGGCCACGGCGATGGAGCCCCGGGAATAGTCGACCTTGATGGGCTGAACGTTCTTGGTGACCGAGTCCCCGGTTGTCGAGTAGCGGACGTGACCGATGGCCGCCTCGCCCGGGAGATTGCGGAAAATCTCCTGGTCGCCGAAGACATCGGCCACCAGACCCATGCTCCGGTGAACATGGAGGCTTCGTCCGTCCGAGGAAACGATGCCGCAGGCTTCCTGTCCCCGGTGCTGGAGGGCGTAGAGGCCGAGGTAGGTCAGGTTTGCCGCCTCGGGATGACCGTAAATACCAAAAATTCCGCACTCTTCCGTAGGTCTGTAAAGCTTCATTCCGTCTCCATGCACGAACCAAGCGGCTACACGAAGGCAGCCGCCCGGTTTCAGCGGTTTTACAGCAGATTCATTCTGACATACTCGGCAGCGTTCTTGAAAAGGGCAAGGCCGTCCCCTTCCTCGGGAAGCTCTTCGCGGGTCCAGCGGGGGTGATGAGTCCGATGGACGAAGGCCTCTGGATGGGGCATCATCCCCATGAGGCGGCCGGTCTCGTTGCAGAGGGCGGCAATGGCGTTCACTGACCCGTTGGGGTTCAGGGGAAATTCCATGACCGGCTGACCATAGGCGGCGTCGGAGTACTTGAAGACCGCCAGATGCTTCGCCTCGATGGCCGCAAGGGTAGCCGGACCGTCGACCACGAATTTCCCTTCGCCGTGACGCATCGGAAGGTAGAGCCCCTTCTTCACCCCCTTCGTGTAGACCGACGGAGACGCGGGATCCACCTTGAGATAGACCCAGCGGTCCTGGAACCGGCCGCAATCGTTGAAGGTCAGCGTGGCGGTCTGCTTGAGATAGGAGCCGTCCAACGCCGGCAGAAGCCCCATCTTCACCATGAGCTGGAAGCCGTTGCAGACCCCGAGAATCAGCTTGCCCGCGTCGATGAAGCGGGTGAACTGGTCGATGAGGTGCTCGGCCAGGTCGTCCACCTTCGCGTACCGGAGCCGGTTCGCCTGGGCCTTGGCGCTCCCCAGGTCGTCGCCGTCGAGGAATCCGCCGGTGAGGTTGATGAAGTGGAAATCGTCCAGCCGGACATCCCCCGATAGAAGGTCCGAGATGTGGGCAATGACCGCCTCGTCGAAGCCGCCGAGCCTGCAGGCGTGGGCCGCCTCCACCTCGCAGTTGGTACCGTTGCCGGTTATTACTATCGCTCGTGCTTTTGCCATGTTACAGCTCCCTCAGCGGGCTCTGCCACGCCTCTTTCAGTTCGTCGATTCCCGCCTTGACCACCGTTTCTCCGGAAATGCCCGTGACGGTAACTATCCCCTCCTCCGTCACCACGCCGATGGACGAGAAGCAGTTCCCCGCCATGGCTGCCTCGAAGGCCTCCCGGTTCCCGGGCCGTACCGTCACCAGGTGCCGCGATGCTGACTCGGAAAAGAGGAGGACCGCATCGTTCCGCGTGGCGTCGTCACCCGTCCAGAGGACACGGCCCAGATCCACGGAGATGCCGCAGCCGCCGGCAAAGGCCTTCTCGGCCACGGCCACGGCGAGGCCGCCATCGGAAAGGTCGTGACATGAGGCCACAAGCCCGTCGGTGATGGCCTGATGGAGGGCCTTGTACCGCTTGAGAGCCTTCTCGGGATTCACCGTCGGGACAGAGTTGCCGATGGCGCCCCGCAGGGCCAGGTATTCGGAGCCACCAAGCTCGTTGCCGGTCTTGCCCAGCAGATAGACGATGTCGCCGGGGCGCTTGGCGTCCATGGTGACGCTCTTGCGGGCGTCCTCGATCTTGCCGATGACCGAGAAGAGGATGGTCGGCGGGATGGAGATCTTGGTGGCGCCGTCGTAGAAGTCGTTCTTCATGGAATCCTTGCCGGAGATGAGCGGCAGGTTGTAGGCAAGGCAGACGTCGTAGAGTGCCTGATTCGACCGGACCAGCTGGGCCATCTTGTATTCGCCGTCGGGGGTCTTCTCCGACTTCACCGGGTCGCACCAGCAGAAGTTGTCGAGCCCCGCCACGAGATCCAGGGAGCCCCCCACGGCCACGTAGTTGCGCAGGGCCTCGTCGATGGCGTTGGCGGTCATGTGGTAGGTATCGATGTCAGAGTACCGAGGGCAGATGCCGTGGGCAACCACGACACCCTCGAAGGAGTCGAGGATCGGACGGACCACCGCGGCGTCGGAGGGGCCATCGTTGGCTACGCCGGTGAAGGGCTTCACGACGCTTCCTCCCTGGACCTCGTGGTCGTAGCGGCGGACCACCGACTCCTTGGAGCAGATGTTAAGAGCGCCGAGAAGCTGCTTCAGGTCGGCGGTGTGATCACCCTTCGCCTCGACAGACGGCTCCTCATGGCGCGGTGGCACCCACTTTGCCGGAAGCTGCATGGGTGGAAGCCCCTCGTGCATGAACTCCATGGGAAGCCAGGCCACCGTGCGGTCACCGTAGAGGATATGGAAGTAGCCGCTGTCGGTGAATTCGCCGAGCACTGTCGCCTCGACGTTGAAGCGCTTGGCCATGGCCATGAACTCGTCGATATTCTCGGGCGGAACCGCAAGGCTCATCCGCTCCTGGGCCTCCGAAATAAGGATCTCCCACGGGTCGAGTCCCGGGTACTTGAGGGGAGCCTTTTCCAGATCCATCCGGCAGCCGCCGCATTCGCCCGACATCTCGCCGATGGACGACGAAAGGCCGCCGGCGCCGTTGTCGGTAATAAACCGGTAGAGTCCCTTGTCCCGGGCGCGGATCAGAAAATCGAACATCCGTTTCTGGGTGATGGGGTCGCCGATCTGCACCGCCGTGACCGGCGAGTTCTCGTTCAGCTCCTCGGAGGAGAAGGTGGCCCCGTGGATGCCGTCCTTGCCGATCCGGCCGCCGGTCATGACGATGAGGTCCCCCGGCTTGATGGACTTCTCGTGGCCCGGCTCGCCGTTCAGGGTGGCCGGCATGATCCCGGCCGTGCCGCAGAAAACCAAGGGTTTTCCGGCGAAGCGCTCGTCGAAGACGAGGGAGCCGTTGACCGTGGGGATGCCGCTCTTGTTGCCCCCGTGCTCGACCCCTTCCACAACCCCCTCGAAGATGCGGCGCGGATGGAGGAGCCGCGACGGCAGGGGCTTGTCGTAGAACGGATCGGCGAAGCAGAAGACGTCGGTGTTGAAGATGAGCTTCGAGCCCTTGCCGGTGCCGAAGGGGTCCCGGTTCACCCCGACGATGCCGGTGAGCGCCCCGCCGTAGGGGTCGAGGGCCGACGGGGAGTTGTGAGTCTCCACCTTAAAGACCAGGGACCAGTCGTCATTGAACTTTATGACCCCGGCGTTGTCCTTAAAGACCGAGAGGCAGAAATCCTTGTCGCCCAGCTTCTCCCGCACATCCTTGGTGGTACGCTGGATGAACGACTTGAAGAGGGATTTGATCTCCTGTCGGTTGCCGTGTTCATCCTCGTAGTGGACCGTGCCGGCGAATATCTTGTGCTTGCAGTGCTCCGACCAGGTCTGGGCCAGGCATTCCAGCTCCACGTCGGAGGGCTTCGTGCCGAGTCCCACCTTCAGGCGGTCCTCACGAACCCGCGGGTCCCGGTAGTGGGCCTGGATGATCTTCATCTCTTCGAGGGTCAGGGCAAGAACCCCGTCCTTGCTGATGCGCATCAACTCATCGTCGGAGACCTCCAGGTCAATCTCCCTGACCTGAATGTGCGTCTGGGACTGAACCTTGGGGACGTAGGCCGGCACTCCGCCTTGTGAAGCGAATTCAGCCGCATCGAGAACCACGAAGCGCTGGATGAGGGCGTTGCCGAGGAGGTCCCGGGCGATCCGCTCCACGTCAGTGCGGGAAAGTTTTCCGCTCAGAAGGTACTGGACCGAGGTGTAGACCCCCTCCCCTGCGCCCATGGGGCGGCCCATGATGTATTCGATCGCTTCCCGGCCGGTACGCCCCACGTTGTCGGTGACCCCGGGGCGGTAGCCCACCTCCACGAGGAAGTCGAAGCCGGCGGCCAGGGGGCGGTCGGTGCTCCAGACCTGGATGACCGGGTCGCAGAAAGGCTCCGAGGCAGCCTTCACCAGCTCATCCTCGGAAAGTTCCGCGTCCACGGTGTAGACGTCGATGGTCCGCACCGCATTCACGGGCAGATGGAGGAAGTGCTCGATCTCACGCTTGATCCGCTCGCCACGGGCGTCGCGGACACCTTCCCTGAGGGCAATCTCGATTCGTCTCGCCATTAGCTTTCCTTTTCCAAGAGAACGGTCCGTATCGGGTAGGGTATGGTGATGCCGTGTTCCCTGAACCGGTTGATGATCTGTTCGTTGATAAGGTCGGTAACGGCGAAGAGCCGCGTGTAGTCTTCGACCCAGAAGAAAAGCGACATACTGAGAGCGCTGTCGCCAAAAGAGACGAAAAAGGCCTCCGGAGCAGGATCACGCAGCACCTCGGGAACACCGAGGGCCGTATCCACCAGAATGCCCTTGACCTTCTCCACATCACTCTCGTAGCCAACTCCCACGTTCACCCTACCCTTTGCCCTCAAATCGGGAAAGGTCAGGTTGATCAGGGTCGTATTGCAGAGCTCGGAGTTGGGGATGACGAGAAGGGTGTTGTCGATGGTTTTAATCTTTGTGGTGCGAAGGCCGATGTCAGCCACGTCTCCCCACTGGCCAGTAGTGAGCTGGATTCGATCGCCGATTCGGAACGGCCGGTCAACCATGAGGGTAAAGCCGGAGATCATGTTGGCCAAGGTATCCTTTGCAGCCAGACCGATGGCTAGGGAGCCGATCCCCAGAGCCGTCACGACCGAGAGGATGTCGTAGTCGAAATGTCTGAGCGTCACCATCAGTGCGATGCCTACAAGGAAAATCGTAATGATCTTCTCAAGGGGCGGGATAATATGTCGGTCAATCCCGGCGCCGTGCCGCTCGGTAAGCTTTCCGCCGTACCATTCGAGGAGCTCCGCAATGATCCGCTCGACGATAATGGTCACGACGATGATGTTAAAAATATACACCGCCCCTGACGAAACCACATGGGCCTTATCGGGGAGCGGCAGAGACCTGACAGCGAAGTAGAGGCCCGCGAAAACAACCAGGATACAGGTAGGCGGCGTCACCCTCTGGATGATCCGGTCATCGAGGCCGGTGCGAGTAAAGGCGGTCAACCGGGGCACCCAGGTGGTGAGGAGATACCGGACAACCAGGGAAAGCCCCCAGAAGACCGTGAAGATGACGACGGCGACGAGGATCTCCTTCAGCCAGAAGAGAAGGAGATGGTCAGAGGCCTCGAGCCGAAGAAAATCGAGAATGCTATCCACCGAAGACCCTCGTGAAGATGGTTCCCACGTGCTTCAGGTGATAGTTGAGATCAAATGCTTCGCGAATCTCCTCTTCTGGGAGAAAACTGCGCACCTCGGTATCGGCCAGGAGCTCTTGCTGGAAATCCTTACCCTGCTCCCATACCTTCATGGCATTGCGCTGGACGAGTTCGTAGGCCTTCTCCCGCGAAGCGCCGGCAGTGGCAAGCTTCAGGAGAACACGCTGGGAGAAGATGAGCCCCCGCATGAGATTGAGGTTCTTCATCATGTTCTCGGGATAGACGACGAGGTTGTCGATGAGGCCGATGCAGCGGTTGAGCATGAAGTCCATGACGATGGTGGCATCGGGGCCGATGACCCGCTCCACCGACGAATGGGAGATGTCCCGCTCATGCCACAGCGGCACGTTCTCCATGGCCGACACCGCGTAGCCCCGCATGAGGCGAGCCAGACCGGTCAGGTTCTCCGAAAGGACGGGGTTGCGCTTGTGGGGCATGGCCGAAGAGCCCTTCTGCCCTTTGCTGAAGTATTCCTCGGCCTCCAGGACCTCGGTCCGCTGCAGGTGACGAATCTCAACCGCGAACTTCTCGATGGAACTGGCGATGATGGCGAGTGTGGAAAAGAACTCGGCGTGGCGGTCCCGCTGGATCACCTGGGTCGAGCAGGGGGCGGGCTTGAGGCCGGCTTTCTTGCAGACGTACTCTTCAACCTTCGGATCGATATTGGCGAAGGTGCCGACCGCCCCGGAGATCTTCCCGTAGGCGACTGTCTCGCGGGCAGCCTCCATGCGGCGCAGATTGCGGCGCATCTCGTCATACCAGAGCGCCATTTTAATGCCGAAGGTTACCGGCTCGGCATGGATGCCGTGGGAGCGCCCCATCATCGGTGTGTCCCTGTGCTCGAAGGCCCGGCGCTTGATCACCTCCATGAGGCGCTTGATGTCGTCAATGATGAGGTCAGATGCCTCGGCCAGGAGCATGGCAAAGGAGGTATCAAGAACGTCCGATGAGGTGAGGCCCAGGTGGACAAAGCGGGAGTCATCGCCGATGTAATCTGCCACTGAGGTGAGGAAGGCGATGACGTCGTGCTTGACGGTCCGCTCGATCTCGTCGATCCGTTCCACGTCGAAGTCGGCCTTGGACTTGATCCGTTCAACGGCCTCGTGGGGGATATTGCCCAGTTCGGCATGGGCCTCGCAGGCGAAGATTTCTATGTCGAGCCATTTCTGATAACGGTTGCGTGCTTCCCAGATGCGGGTCATTTCAGGACGGCTGTAACGTTCGATCACGGTGGCGTCTCCTTCGTCATTGCAGAAGTAACGGTGCCGGTATCGCAGGTAGCGTCCGGTCCCGAATTTTCGTTGTCAGAGGATCAGTGTTTCGCTCGGATGGTACTGGTCCCCGACGATGAGCCGGGGGGAGCAGGTGGTCTGGGCAGCCAGAAGGTTCACGGTAACTTCCCGGGCCACGTTCGGATCGTTGTTGACCTCCGACAGGTGGGCAAGGAATAGCCCTTCGAGACCGGGGTGAAGCACATCAGCGAGCAGAGCCGCGGAATCACCATTGGAAAGATGCCCATGGCGGGACTTGATCCGCTGCTTCAGGTGCCAGGGGTACGGTCCCCCCATCAGCATGTCTTCATCGTGGTTCGATTCGAGAATAAGAACTCGGCACCCCTTGAGCTTGTCCGCCACAAGCCGCGTCGCCGTGCCGAGGTCAGTGGCGACCCCGACCTTTCCGTCCCGGCTCTCGACGGTGAAGCCGACCGGATCGCAGGCGTCGTGGGTGATCGGAAAAGGGTCAATGAGGAGATCCCGAAAGCCGAAGGAATAGCCCGATTCGAACTCGATGACCGAGGAGTCACGGATTCCCTCGTGAACTGCCCGATGGGTTGGATAGCTGACGTAGACCGGCACTCTATACTTTCGGGCGAGAACGCCAACCCCTCTCACGTGGTCCACATGCTCGTGGCTTATGAAGAGCCCGTCCAGGTCCGCAGCATCTACGCCGATGACGGCAAGCCGGCGGACGATCTCTCGGGCTGAAAGGCCGGCATCGACAAGAATCCTGGTGCCGTCCATCTCGATGAACAGGGAATTTCCTTTGCTCCCGCTGGCGAGCAGGCACACTCTCACAAATCCTCCGTCCATCGGCTATGGAAACATCTCACTCAACCGTCCGGCAAACCAAATTTTATACCCGAAAGGAGGGTTATATTCAAGGTTAAACACGGAAGTTTTTTTTAATGAAATCAGGCAGCAGGCTACTTGAGGAGATTGAGATAATCGATGGTGCCATCGCCGGTAACGGGGTTTAGGGGGAGAACAATGTGAAAGGTGGATCCGGGAAATTGGTCGGGATTGTAGCCGGGCGACTCCACCCAGATTTCACCGCCATGCATCTCCACAATTCCCTTGGAGATAGAAAGCCCGAGCCCTGCTCCCCGGGCCTTGAAGGCCACTTTTCCCGAGCTGTGCTCCTCGATGTTCCCCGCTTCGTAGAACTTGTCGAAAATCCTGAGCTGGTCGTCAATGTCAATGCCAATGCCCGTGTCCGCCACGGTAATCTCCACATAGAGGTGCTGATCCTTGCCGATGTTGACTACCGGCTGGATCATCTCCGCCGATGGCGATTGCTTGGAACGCAGGAGGTACTTGGCCCGCGTGGAGACCGTAATCCTTCCCCCGTCGGGCGTGAACTTGATGGCGTTGCCAATGACGTTCGAAAGAAGCTGCATGAGCCTCACCGTATCCCCCTTGACGGGAGGAACGGAATCATCGAGCTCGAGGACCAGCTGCTGCTTGCGCATGGATACGAAGAAACGGAGTTCGTTCAGCGAATCCTCCACGAGGCGGTTCACGTCCACTTCGTCGAGTTTGAGTTGCAGCCTCTTCTCATCGATCATCGAAATATCGACCATATCCTTGACGATGCTGTCAAGGCGCGCAGCGGCATTGGCTATGTTGTTAACCATGTCGAGGACATTGGGGTCGACCTTGCCCGGCAAATCCGTAAGGATAAGCTCCGAATAACCCATGATGACGGTCAGGGGCGTTTTGAGCTCGTGGGATGCAATGCCAAGGAACGAATCCTTCATCTTGTTAAGCCGGGCCAGATCCGCCGCGCTCTTTTCCAGGTTGAAGAGAATCTCCCGCTCGCGGGTTACGTCGCGAATGATGGCCTGAATGAGTTTCTCAGCACCGATGGTGATGATGTTGGCGTGAATGAGGCCGACGACCAGTTCCCCATCCTTCCGGTAAAACCTGATCTCCTCAGCCACATGCCTCCCCTTCCCTGCCTCCTGGAAAAAATTGTAGACGATGGGGGTATTCTGGGTGCCCACCAGGGTAAGCATCCGGCTGAGGGAAAGCCCGACGAATTCGTCGGCATCGTGTCCGAAGAAGTCTTCTGCCATCTTGTTGACCATCTTGACTATGTCGTTCTCGTCGATGACTACAATGGCGTCACTGGCGTCAGCGAGAAGGGACTTGTAGAGCTCTTCCGATTTTTCCAGATCAAGGCTCAGGCTTTCAAGTTTCAGGTACGAGGAGTGAAGGTCGGTGTGGATATTCTCCAATTCCTGGTAATTGCGTCTGATCTCCTCTTCACGGTTTTTGAGGGCTTCGGACATGATGTTTACGTTACTGGCCAAATCATTGAATTCACCGACAGGCAATTCCTCGATCCGGTGTTCAAAATCACCCTCTGACACCTTCTTGACCCCGCCGAGCAGGGCAGCAATGGGCTGGCCAATGCTTCTTTTGACGAAGATCACCACCAGTGAGAATGAGATCAGAAACACAATGGCGAGCAGAACAAGAGAGCGCAGAACTATTGCCTGCACCTTCTCGGATACGACGTGCACCGAGAAACCAATATGTACAAGGGCGACCTGCTTGCCGTCAGGGGAACGGACCGGAGTAACGGTGTCGTAGTAGGAACCGTCCTCCCCGATGAGGTGAATGTTCTGATCAAGGCGGGTCGTCAATGATTTCTTTATAATGTCCAAACGGAGATTGCGGTAGACGGGATCGTTAAGGTGGAGGATTTTCCCCTCATTGTCGGTGATAATGCAGTAGGCTATCTCGGGGCTTGATGTGACAACCTCGCGGCATTTATCGCTCAGGTCATCAATATCCCGGACATCCAGACCGAGTCCCACCACCTTCTCGATGTTTGCCCGAAGGGAAGAGCCGAGACTCTGGGACCTGAGGATAAGCGCCTGAACATAATCCCTCCTGAACCCCACGATGTCCATTCCCGAATTAACGGTAATCGTGAGAAAAAGGATAATGACGGCAAAAAGGATAATCCTTCTTTCAAGGGTTTTCTTCATGGAGTATATCAAGAAAGCGAAGGTGGTGAGCTTGTTTTCACGGGGGCATACTATCACATTTCACCGGTACAACGACCACTAAAATACCACCACATATGTTTTTCATGGTACTCGCCCTTTCTCTTCGGTCCCGTTCAGCGTCGACCTTTCAGAGGACAAAAGAGTTGACGTGTCATAAACTTCTTGATTATTATGGAGAAGTTTACAAACAAAGTTTCCTAATTTGTTTACACATCAATCAACAGGAGGGTTCAATGGCTCTAAGGGTTGCAATCAACGGTTTCGGCAGAATCGGGCGTTCCGTGCTCCGTGCAGCGATCAAGGAGAAAGGCATAGAGTTCGTCGCCATTAACGATCTCACCGATGCCAAGACCCTCGCACATCTGCTCAAGTATGACTCCGTGCATGGCATTTTCCCCGGCAAGGTCGAAGCTGGCGACGGCGAAATCATCGTCAACGGTAAACCGATCAAGGTTCTTGCCGTAAGGAACCCAGAAGAACTCCCCTGGAAAAAAGAAAAAGTCGATGTGGTCCTCGAGGCCACCGGCCTTTTCACCTCCCGCGAAAAGGCCGAACTGCACCTGAAGGCCGGCGCCAAGAAGGTAATCATCTCCGCTCCCGCCACCAACGAAGACATCACCATCGTCATGGGTGTCAACAGCCACCTCTATGATCCAAAGAAGCATAACATCATCTCCAATGCATCCTGCACCACCAACTGTCTCGCCCCCGTGGCCAAGGTGCTTCACGAGACTTTCGGCATCGAGAAGGGCCTGGTAACGACGGTTCATTCCTACACCAACGACCAGCAGATCCTCGACCTGCCCCATAAGGATCTGCGGCGGGCTCGCGCCGCCGCCATGTCGATGATCCCCACTTCCACCGGTGCCGCCAAGGCGGTCTCCCTTGTTCTGCCGGAACTTAAAGGGAAACTGGACGGCATGGCAATCCGGGTGCCGACCCCCAACGTCTCGGTCGTGGACCTGGTTGTGACCCTCGCGAAGAAAGCCGACGCAGACAAGGTCAACGCGGCCTTCAGCAAAGCCTCGAAGGGTTCCCTCAAAAATATTCTCGGCTACGAGGAACAGCCCCTCGTCTCCATCGACTTCAACGGTGATGCCCGTTCTTCCATTGTTGACGCCGGCTGCACCAAGGTGATCGAAGGGAACATGGTCAAGGTCCTCTCCTGGTATGACAACGAGACCGGCTTCTCCCACCGTGTTGTCGACCTTATGAAACTCATCGCGCAGTAATCACCCATCACCTACAAAGGGGGGAACTCGTTCCCCCCTTTTTTTATGCATTTGTCGCCGTTATTACACAACATCTGGACCGCAACGGTTTCAGGAGGTTTCCATGGCAATCCGCTACATAAACGAAATCGACAACCTTCACGGGAAAAAGGTATTCATCAGGGTCGACTTCAACGTTCCCCTCGACGAAAACCAGAATATAACCGAAGACACCCGGATCAGGGCTGTCCTCCCCACCATCAACTATGCCCTGGACGCCGGCGCCAAGGTTATTCTCGCCTCCCACCTTGGCCGCCCAAAAGGAGAACGCAAGCCCAAGTATTCCATGGCGCCGGCTGCCAAACGTCTCTCCCGTCTCCTCAACAAGGATGTGCCGCTGGCCCCTGACTGCATCGGCGACGACGTCAAGAAGATGATCGACGCCTTGAACCCGGGTGATGTTCTCCTGCTCGAAAACGTCCGTTTCTACGAAGGTGAAGAGAAAAACGACGACGGCTTCGCCAAAGCCCTGGCCAACAGTTGCGACATCTACATCAACGACGCCTTCGCCGTCTCCCACCGGGCCCACGCATCCGTTGAAGCCATCACGAAGTTTTTCCCCATCGTCGCTGCCGGTTTCCTCATGAAAAATGAGATGAACTACTTCGAAAAGGCGATGCAGACGCCAATCCGACCGTTGGTCGCCATCCTCGGAGGTGCTAAGGTGTCGGGTAAACTGGAAGTCCTTGAGAGCCTGGTCAATAAAGTTGATAAAATCATCATTGGCGGAGGTATGGCCTTCACCTTCCTCAAGGCCCTCGGCTACAACGTTGGCAAGTCACTGGTGGAAGAAGACCTGTTGGAGACCGCCCGCAACACTTATTCCAAGGCCCGTGAAAAGGGGGTCAAGTTCTACCTGCCGGTGGACTGCGTTGCGGCCGACCGCTTCAACCCCGAGGCTGAAACCAAAGTGACCACCATTCAGGAAATCCCCGAAGAGTGGATGGCACTCGACATCGGCCCGGCTACCGTAACTCTCTTCGGCGAGGCGCTCCAGAACGCAAAGACCATCATCTGGAACGGCCCCATGGGGGTTTTCGAGATGGACGCCTTCTCGCGCGGCACCTTCGCCATGGTTTCAGCGGTGGCCAACTCCTACGCCCTCACCATCGTCGGCGGCGGCGATACTGACTCGGCCGTTCACCGCGCCGGCGAATATGCCAAGATCAGCTACATCTCCACCGGTGGCGGCGCTTTCCTGGAGCTCTTGGAAGGGAAGCATCTTCCCGGGATCAAGGTTCTGGAAGAAAACGGCAAGTAACTTGAACGGAGTGAACCCATGAGAACACCGATCATTGCGGGAAACTGGAAACTCTTCAAAAAAAGCAGCGAGGCAGTCGACCTCGTCATGAACCTTGCCCCGCTTGTCAAGTCGGTCGGCGGAGTCGAGATTATTGTCGCACCGGTTTTTACGGTGCTTGCCACCGTAAAGCGAGCAATAGCCGGATCCACTATCAAGCTCGCAGCACAAGACTGTTTCTGGGAAGAGGAAGGTGCCTTCACCGGTGAAATATCCCCCGGTATGCTCGTCGACGCCGGGTGCAGCCATGTGATCATCGGCCACTCGGAGCGGCGGCAATATTTCGGCGAAACAAATGAAACCGTCAACCGCAAGAGCAAGGCTGCCCTGGCAGCGGGGCTCACCGTCCTCTTTTGCATTGGCGAAACGCTCGCTGAACGGGAAGCTGACAAGACTTTCGATGTGCTCAGGACCCAGGTTCGTGACGGATTGACCGGTCTCACGAAGGAAAATCTGGCCAGGATCGCCATCGCTTACGAACCGGTCTGGGCTATCGGAACCGGCAAGACCGCCACCGAAGATCAGGCCCAGGAGGCTCACGCCTTTATCCGGGGTGTCGTGGCCGAACTCTACGATCACCCCACTGCCGATGCCATACGCATACTCTACGGAGGAAGCGTGAAACCCGAAAACATAAAGGGACTCATGGCCCAGTCCGATATCGATGGAGCTTTGGTTGGGGGTGCGAGCCTCAAGGCTGACTCATTTAGTGCCATCGTCAACTACGGAGCGTAGCCAACGGACAATTCCCTCTTGGCAATTTCCGGCTGATGTGCTACTTATTCCAGGTTGCTAATATTTTCTGGAGAACATGGCCCATGACAATTTTACTCACGATTCTACATATCCTTGTATGCATCGCCCTTATCGCAGTCGTCCTGCTTCAGTCGGGTAAGGGAGCGGAAATGGGTGCCTCATTCGGCGCAGGGGGAAGCCAGTCGGTATTCGGTGCAGGCGGAGGCACCACCTTCATGAGCAAACTCACAACGGGTGCGGCAATCATTTTCATGCTCACTTCACTTACCCTTGCCTACCTGTCTGGAAAGGCGGAAACCTCTTCAATCATGCCAAAGGGTGCCGTCGCACCTGCCCAGCAGAAACCGGCCACGCCATCCACAGCGCAACCGGTTCAAACACAGCAGGCGCCCGCTCAATCAACTCCGGTGCAGCAACAAGCACCTCAAACTGCACCCGCACCAACTCTCCCTGTAAAATAGTTAGTGATAAAAAAACTTATTGACAGACAATAACTGAAAATGCTAAATAATTGGTCCTTGCCGAAGTGGTGGAATTGGTAGACACACCATCTTGAGGGGGTGGCGGGCAATTGCTCGTGCGAGTTCGAGTCTCGCCTTCGGCACCAAGTAAATGCGAAACCCGTTGATTTTCAACGGGTTTTTTCGTGTTCAAAAAGCTCCCCTGACAGCACCTGGTCCTGTCAGGGGAGCTTTTTATGTTATTGAGGCGAAGAGCAACTTACTAGTGCAGGGTATGGGTTCCACTTGAGATGCGTGGGCACCAGATTCTGAAGATCAGGTGCCCAAAGGGAACGAATCTTCAACCAGCTAATTGGCCGTATTGTGAACGGAACTCGAGCATCTGACGGTGAAATAGAATGTCGCGCCTTTCTTTGGTTCACCCTCAGCCCAGATCTTGCCCCCGTGTCTGGAGATGATCCGTTGTACTGAAGCCAAACCGACGCCGGTCCCGCCAAACTCATCGATTCCGTGCAGTCTCTGAAACGGGATGAATAGCTTATGGACATAGGCCATGTCGAAACCGATGCCATTGTCGCGTACGAAATAGACCGTTTCGCCATTGCAGGTGCGGCTTCCGAATTCGATCTTCGGGCTTGGCTCCTTACTGGTATACTTCCATGCATTGCCGAGGAGATTTTCCAGCGCGAGCCGGATGAGGATTGGGTCACCTTCGTCCTCAAGGTTTTCGGCTATGATGAATTCCGCCCGGCGATCAGGATCGTGCTCGCGTAGTTCGTCGACGATACCATGGACGAGGTGACTAAGATCGACCCTCTCCCGATGCAATTCTCTGCGTGTAACCCGGGAGAGCTCGAGAAGGTCGTTAATCAGTTGCCCCATCCTCACGGTTGCTGAACCCATCCGCACGAGGTAGCTCTGCCCGGCTTCATCCAGCCTGTCGGAATACTCTTCAAGAAGGATGTTGCTGAAACCGTTTATACCGCGCAGAGGCGTGCTCAGATCGTGCGCAACAGAATAGCAGAAGGCTTCAAGCTCGCGGTTGGAGGCCTCGAGCTCGGCGGTGCGCTCCAGCACTCGCTGTTCCAATTCATCGTTCAGCCGGCGAATCAGTTCGTTCTGTGCCTTGGACTGCCTTTCGTGGGTGATTCGAGCGATGCAGTCATTGACTGCCTCAAAGAGCATTTTATGGTCGATGGGTTTCAGCACATACCTGCTGATCCCCATTTTGATGGCCTCCAGCAGGTATTCTGTTTCACTGCACGCAGAAATGACGATAATACTCGCAGTGGAATTAACTCCCCGTATTTCGCGGGCCATCTGGATGCCGTCCATGACCGGCATGCGGATGTCGGTCAGGATGATATCCGGACTGAGCTCCTTGAACAGCTCCAGCCCGGCCATGCCGTTTTCTGCGGTATGGATTTCCACGGCGGGGAACTTCCTTATCAGTACCCCACTGAGCAGCTCTCTTATTTCAGGTTCATCTTCCACATACAGTAGTGAAAGTTGAGAGCCCGGGCAATTCAAGGGTTCCATTTCAGACCTCAATCCTGAATTCTGCACCGTTCCCGACATTGTGAGCGGCAAGCGCGCCGTTCATGTTCTTTTCGATGATGATTTTCGACATGAACAGACCGACCCCCGTCCCCTTATCCGGCCCTCTGGTGGTGAAATACGGATCGAAGATCTTGTCCATGATCTCTTCCGAAATGCCACCAGCGTTATCGGCAATAATGACGACGGCCTTGTCGTCTTTCGTGTCTATTGTGATCGTCACGCGCGGATTGTCAACTTTGCGCTCTTCGATGGCATCCCTGGCATTCAGCAGGATATTGATCAGCACCTGGGAGAATTCGTTAGGGTAGCCATGGATGACGGGATCACCCATTGCTCGCGTCTCGATCGTGATCATGGAACTGGTAAAGCTTCCTTCGATGATGGATAGAGCCCTGGAGACAGCATCGCAGACCTTGAATGATACCTTTTCCTTATCGGGCCTGAAGAAGTTTCTGAAATCGTCAATGGTCTGTGACATGTGAAAGATTACCTGCATGGCTTTGTTTGAACTGACCTTCAGGTCCTCTGCGTTTATCTCGCCCCGATCACTGCTTTCCGGCAACCCCTGGACGATAAGTCCCAACAGGTTAAGCGGCTGCCGCCATTGGTGAGCGATGTTGCCGATCATCTCCCCCATGGCCGCCTGACGGCTTTGGATGATGAGGAGACGTTCCTTGTCGCGGAGTTCTTCTCCCGTTTGCTGGTGATCGGCAATTTCCTCCTCCAATGCCGCAATGGTCTCTTCAAGTTCATCATTCAGGCTACGGGCTTTTTCCTCGGCACGTTTGCGTTCCTCGACCTCCAGGCGCAACGCAGCAACGCTATTCCGCAGGTTGGCATCGGCTGACTGGAGCCTTTCCGTCATCTCGTTGAAGGCTCTGGCCAGACGTCCCAGTTCATCGTCAGCCACTGGCTCAACCCGGTGATCCAGGTTCCCGGCAGCCACAATTTCCGTCCCGCTCCGCAATCTGGCGATGGATGCAATGATGCTTCTGGAACTGAGAGCGGAGATGACGCTGATCACTGACGCAAGCGCAATAAACAATACAATAACACTGAAGTTGAATCTTTCCCGTATTGAGGCAAGCTCGTGCTGCTTTTTGTTGGCAAGGTGCACAGCGGCGGTGAACATTTCGCGCGCCTTGATGAGGAGAACCCCTGAAAGGCGCTCGCTCCGTTCATCTGGTTGCCCAGCGTTGCCGACCTCATTACGGGTGTCGAGATCATTGCTCAACAGGGTGAAAATATACCCCATTTCCCTGTGTACCCGACGCAACTTTTCCCTCAGTTGTTCGTTTCCCCTGTCAGCAAAACGCTTCTCTGCAAGACGTTTCCCAATGGCATCGTGCTTTGTGAGCCACTGGTCCTTGATCTGGCGTTCCTGATAGATAAGGTAGCGGTCAGACAGGAAGTTCAGGTCGAAAACATCCTGAGCAAGGGTAGTGGCAAACTGCAACTCCTTCCTATGGTCTCGGAGGTGCCTGTCCTTGTGGATGACATAAAGGCTGAACAACAAGGCCACAGCGAGGGGGAGGATGGCTATGGCCGCCAGGCGTTTCCGGATGGACATAGGAGGCTACCTCATCACCGTAACCGCAGCGGGGTTGATGCGGTGCAGGGCATCCAGATAAAAGAAGTTCTGAAAGTTCGGCATCTCCCGGGCCGTGGTCTTGTTCTGCTTCATCGCCCATCGCGCCTGGTTTTCCAGGGTCATGAGCAAGGTATGGTCAAGGGAAAGGTCAAACTCATAGTCGGTCCAGACCTCTTTAAGCTGCGCCGGGTCAAGCCGAAATGCCTCCATGGCCACCTTCTGCGCCCCGTCAGGATTACTCGCGATGTAGTTGTTTGCGCGATAAAGGGCCTTGACGAATTTATTGATCGAGTCCTTGTGTTCGACAACAAAATCCCTGGTGGCGACAACATTCCAATTCATTTGGTATGTTTCCTCACCAAGGAATCTGATGCCGTTATCCCCCAGGTTCTTCAGCAGTTTTGCGGTGTATTGGTTCCAGGTAGAGACCGCATCAACCCTGCCGGAGAGCAGGACATCCACCGTTTCGCCCGGCTTCAGGGCGACAATGGTAATCGCTGTGCGTGGAATACCGTGCATAATGAGAAATTCGTCCAGTAAGAATTCACTGGTGGTTCCGGGTATGAGACCGACGATTTTCCCCCGAAGCTGGTCGGGTGTGGTGATTCCTCTGTCCTTCCTCGCCACGATACTGTTTTCCCTGCCGCTCTTGCAGATCGTGGCAAATATTTGTATATCCGCCCCCTCCAGGGTGGCTAACACAATGGGCAGGTCCGCCACCGTCGCAAAATGTGCCTCTCCGCGATGTACTGCCGCCAGGGCGTCCTTCCCGGCGGGATAGAATTTGATCTCAACATCAAGCCCTTCCCGGGCGAAAAAACCCTGTTGGTGGGCGACTAAAGCTGGAACGGAATCGAGCACCGCGGCAACGGCGAAAATCAGGCGCTCGGGCGGTCGGGCAACCTTTCCCGGCCCTGTTGTCTTCAAATTGATGGCAACGAAAATCCCGCCAATGATGACGGCGACCGCTCCCAAAATGATGGCCATTCTCTTTGTCTTGGGCACTGATGAGATCCTATCCCGTATTGCGGTTCAAAAGATCGGTTGGTTTTTCGGCACGCTGTCGTCAACAGTTCCATTTCAGATCACAATCCTGAATTCTGCGCCTTCCCCGGTGTTGCGTACGGTAAGCGTGCCATCCATGTTTTTTTCGATGATGGTTTTAGCTATGAAGAGCCCGAGCCCTGTTCCCTTGCTCGGTCCCTTTGATGTGAAGTACGGATCGAATACTTTCCCGAGGATCTCCTTATCAATACCGCCGGCGTTGTCGGCAATGGTGACCACCACCCGGTTGCTTTCCGCGATCATCCTTACCATGACGCGTGGTCCGTCTACCTTTCGCTCTTCAAGGACATCACGGGCATTCATGAGGATATTGAGGAGCGCCTGGGAGAATTCATTGGGATACCCGTTGATGGACAGATCCCTTGAACAGTCGAACGAAACCTGTATCCCGAGACTCTGGAGGTTCTCTCCGATAAGGGAGAGGGCGTTATTGATTACCGGCTTCACCTCGAACCGGACCTTTTCCTTGTCCGGCCTAAAAAAATTCCTGAAGTCGTCAATGGTCTGCGACATATGGAATATCAGCTGCATTGCCCTGTTGACTCTTTCGTCTAGGTGCTCTTTGGTGAGTTCCCCCGACTCTTCACTCATGGAGAGCCCCTGGATGATGAGCCCCAGCGTATTCAACGGCTGCCGCCACTGGTGCGCGATATTGCCGATCATCTCCCCCATGGCCGCCAGGCGGCCCTGATGGATGAGAAGCTGCTCTTGTTCACGGAGCGTCTCCAGGGCCTGGATGCGGTCCGAACTTTCTTTCCGCAAGTCATTAAGTGTCGTGGCAAGCTCCCAGGTGCGCTCCGCAACCTTCCGCTCCAGATCATCGTGGGCCGCCTGCAACGCTACAGCAGCCCTCTTGCGTTCGGTAATGTCCCTGGAGATTCCGGTCGTGCCGATGACCGTGCCGTTCTGGTCAAAGCGGGGCGCCTTGAAAGTCTCGAACCACCTTTCCCCGCCGTTCTCAACAATGTGTTCCTCGACTAACTTTCTCTGGCCGCTCTCCATGACTTCCTGATCGTCGGCACGGAATGCCTCGGCCATGTGCGCCGGCCAGAGGTCAAGGTCCGTTTTCCCGATGACCTCTTTCGGCGATGCGCAGCCACAGGCTGTAGCAAATGGCCAGTTCGCCTTCACGTAACGGCCTTCCGTGTCTTTGAGCCAGGCACGGTAGGGGATATTGTCAAGGATGGCATACACGTCGAGCTGGCTCTTCATAACCACGTTCTCCAGCTCTTTGCGCTCGGTTATGTCCATAAAGGCGCCGACGGCGCCACATGGCCTTCCTTCTTTATCTCGCACCGTTGCCGCGGAACAATACAGATTCAGACGCGTCCCATCCTCCCGTACAATGTCGAGAGTTTCTCCGACAACGGGTTCACCGCGGACCGCCTGTTGCATGGGCAATTCTGAAGGAGGAAGTTCCTTGCCATCCTTCAGAACCCGATATCTGGCCGAGTTGAATGCGTTTTTGGAAAGTTCACCGCCGCCCGGTACGCCGAGCAGTTTTTCCAGGGCTGGGTTGCCCCGAATGATGGCGCCCTCTGGATCGTTGGTGATGGCCAGACCGATGGGTGACGTGTCAAGGATGAGCTGCGATTCGGCTACCCGCTGCTCCAATTCCCGATTTAACTGTAAAATTCTTTCCTCTGCCTTCTTGGTCTCCGTGATGTCTTCGGAGAAAATGACAATTCCACCCACCTGGTCTGACGAGTCGTACCAGGGATGAATCTCCCACCGTATCCACTGCACCGAGCCGTCCACCCGCTCGAAACGGTCTCCTTCCGCCCGCAGTTCCTCGCCTGCCAACCCGCGACGATGGGCCTCTTTCCACTCCTCGGGAATCTCCGGAAAGACTTCATAGTGACATTCACCGCGCAGATCACGATCACCGAGCCCGTAGTCGCTCAGCCAGCGTCGACTGGCGCTCAGGTAGCGCATGTCACGATCAAACATCGCCAGTTCTGCCGGAGCGTGTTCGATGAAGAGCCGCAGCCGTTCCTCGTTTTCCCGTAATGCCTTTTCGGCCTGCCTGATATCGGTGATGTCGTGGATATAGAAGCGCACGACAGTGAACTGGGGTGTAAGGAAAATGGTCTCGCGGAAGGCCCTTGTCCCGATGGAAACCTCGCGAAAATGGGTTGCTTCGCTTCTCCTGTCCCAATTGCGTAGAATGTCGTCCAGATCAGCAGGAACAAACAGGCCGGCATCGCCCCCTGCGCCAATGCTCTCCAGAATCTTCTGCGTGGCCGGATTACAGAAGGTGACCGTACCGAGGTAATCGGTCTCGATGATCGGGTTCGGATTGAACTGCGGGAAGTAGGAAAGATGCCTAATTCGCTCATCCGCTCGCTTCCGGTCGGTGATGTCGGTGATGAACGAATAGTAATAGAGGGGCTTGCCAGTGTCATCCTTCTTGAGGTGGGCGAGAAGTTCGACCGGTACCCGTGAGCCGTCCTTGCGGCAGTATTCCTTTTCGTACTTTACGGGCTCGCCAGTGCGGCAAAGCTCTGCCAGCTTTGCCTGTTCCGTCTTCTGCCATTCTGGCGGGGTGAGAGCCCAGGTCCAGTCCATAGCCTGTAATTCTTCCCTGCTGTAGCCGGTTAGGCGCTCGAAGGCTCTGTTGACGTGGCCGATTCTGCCGTCCAAATGGCCGATGCCGAAGGGCTGTTGAGAGTCTTCCAGCAGTTCGGCAAGGATGCGAACCTCCCCTTCTCTTCTCGGCCCCTTGTCCGAATGCTCCTTGCTCTGCGCATTCGAACAGGTATCGTCATCGGCGCATAAATTTTTGCAGTCACCCTTCAAAAGCTACCCCTCTCTATCCCTTAGAGGAAAAAATTAATGGTATAAGCGGCGGAAAAACCGAGTACAAACCCCCCATCCAATGCCGGATCGAAAGCCCTGAAAAATGCCTAGAACGTCTTCCAGGTGCCCATGGAGAAGAGATACGCCCTCGAGTTGTTAAAGGGGGATCCGGACTGTTACCGCCATGCGATCAAGTTTGTCATGGCAGGTAACAAGCTCTACGAGAAGATGGCAACGAAGGAGCCCAATTCCGCGACATCAAGGATTCTCCTGACGCTGGCCGATAATAATAAGACGCGACCGTCATTATGTTAACAAAATTAATGGATAAACGCTTGTTGTCAATGCCTGGGCTCGGACAGTCCCGGAGGATTACCCATGCGTCATCGATCCGCCTGGCCAGCTCTCCCGCTTTGTGGAGACGAATATAGGATGGGAGTATGGAGAAACCAGCGGTCCAACACGACATGGCGGGCAAACCAGCCGCTGGCGAGGAGTCTGGCCCCGAGAAAACGCAGAAGACCGGAGGAAATGGGCGAAGAGGGAATTCCCATGCTTTCGCCGCCAAAACGGGTGACCAGCCGTGCCGCGTAGGGCTCCAGGTTGGCGCGGCGATAATCGCCATCGGCCGCCAGGATGGTATCCGCGGCCAGAAGGGCCGACTCGATCGCGGGGAGGATACCCTCGCCACTCTGGGGCTGGGCAAGCCCGGCCGCGTCACCGACCAGCAGCGCGCCATCACTCACACAGGTGCGTCCCCCCTGCCCCCCGTACAAGAGATAGGGATGGCCCCGGAACCGTCCGGCAAGGCCTGCCGGCAGATCACCCCGCTGCTCGAGAAAAACGCAAAAATCCCGCATATGGCGGCCGAGATGCTTCCGGTCCATCCGTCCCAGGCCAACATTGAGAAAGCTCCCCTTCCGGAAAAGCCATCCGTAGCCTTTCATGTCCCGGCAGAAAAAGAGTGCCGGCGTATCGGCAGGGGTGCGGCAGAGGTGCTCCTGGTCCGGGTCCATGGCAATCTCTGCTGCCTGGGCAGCAATTACCTCCTCTCTGCCGATTTGTGCGCCCAGGAGGCGTGCCACCGGGCAGAAATGCCCCCCAGCACCCACCACGAGCCGGGCCCTGATGCGCCCGTTCACGATCCACCCCCCGTCGTGCCGTGCCAGCGCTGACACCGGTTCACCCATCGACTGGCGAACAGCACACAGCTGCAGGAGGTAATGATCAAACTCGTAGCGCCGGATGCCGAAGCTGACGGTCGTGCCGTACCGGGTAACCACTTCGGATCCATTGATGAGGCCGGTGCGGAAGGTGGTGATCTCCTGGAGCACCCGTCCCCGGCGGTATTCCTCCGGATCAATCGCCAGTGTTGCCAGCACCGCCGGCGTTATCCAGCCGGCACACGGCTTGTCCCGTGGAAACGTCGCCTTGTCCAGCAGCAGCACATCAAGCCCCGCCTGTCGCAGCTTCCCGGCACAGGTCGATCCTGCCGGTCCGCCGCCGACGACAAGAACATCGCAGGTATCCATCAGGACTTCCCTGGGGGAGCAGTGAGATGGGAGCGGGTCAGGGGAACCAGGTTGTTGGTGGGACGCGAGAATACGACCTGGAAAAGTTGCAGGGCACCGATAGTGAAATTCGCGATGCATCCGGACAGGTAGAGTCGCCAGGCCCGGATAAAGCATTCGTCAAACATCTCTCGGACCCGGTTCTGGTTCTGTTCAAAACGCTCAAGCCAGTGTTCGCACGTTTTTGCATAGTGCAGCCGCAGGTTTTCCACGTCCAGGACGGTGAATTCCCAAGGCTCGAACAGTGCCATCATTTCTCGCAGCGTCGGAGGGTAGCTCCCGGGAAAAATACGCTTCAGGAACCAGGGGCTCATCGGTGTCGCCGTATTTTGCCCGATGGTGTGGATCAGGCCGAGCCCCTCTTCTCTCAGGGAACGGTCGATCACTGCGCCGAGCTCCCGGTAATGGTCAGGCCCCACATGTTCCAGCATTCCCACCGAGACGAACGCGTCATAGGTTCCCGTAATGTTGCGATAATCGTCCTCCATATACTCGACCTGCCCCTCAAGCCCTTCGGCCTTGGCGCGCTCCCGCGCGTAGGCGATCTGCTCGCGGGAGATGTTGTACGCCTTGACTCTGACCCCGTAACGCCTGGCCATGTACCGTGCCAGTGCGCCCCAGCCGCAGCCCGCTTCCACCACGGTCTGCCCCTTCTGCAGGCGCAGTTTGCGGCAGACCAGATCCATCTTGGCAATCTGGGCATCTTCCAGTGACGCGGCTGGGTCCGGAAAGTAGGCGCAGGTATAGAGCATTTCCGCGTCAAGCCAAAGCTCGTAAAACGCATTACCAATATCGTAGTGGTGATGGATATTCTTCTTCGCTCCCGAGAGGGAATTCAGTTTCGGTTGATTGCGGCGGTACGCGGCAGGATCGGGAGTACGCCGGAAGTTGGGCGTTTGGGCCATGGCCCGGTAGACGGTTTCCATGAACGCCACCAGCCCCCCTTCTACCTCGATACGGCCGGCGCAATAATCATCACCGAAGTGGAGAAGAGGATTGGTCAAAAGCCGCCACAGAGTGGCCCGGTTGCGAATCACCATACCGACAGCGGGGGTGGAGTTGGATGGAGCAATTTCTTTACCATCCCACAAAACCATGCGTAAAGAGGGCTCACCAATGGCTTGCAGAAATTTGCGCGCTATCAATACATCGACACCGTAAACCCTGCCACCGGTGTTCGCCTTATCGTTTCTGGAAGGAAACGGTAAGGCAACTGCGTTTGCCTTGGGAACTTTCATAGCATTTACCCTTAACCGGAGTTAATACACACTAATTGTGTCGGCGCGCAGCTATAAGTCAAGAGGGTAAATTTGTTTGGCAGACGAAGTATTCCAATGAAGGTCTAGGGGATTCCGAGGAGTTGTGCCTACCGGCAAAAAAGGGATGCGAAGATTACCGGACCGAACACTCGATGGCTGGAGGGATGAGTTGTCACAGCTGGCGGAGAAATGTGCTCAATGCTGCGAAATAGGCTTCTTCGTTGGCCGACAGTATGGTGTTATGGTCGCCCCGGTCGAAGATAAGCAGCTCTTTCGGTTACCCCAGTGCCAGGATCGGCCACAGTTTCTCGGCGTAGCGCCTGCCAGCCTCGTCATCACTGACCAGCTCGATTCCGTCGGCCCCCTTGATTCCGAGCCCCAGTTCCACCGCCCGAGCGATCTGCTCCTGGGCAAAGACCGGTCGCTCCATGATCGCTCGGTTGCTTCCCAGCTCTTTGAGAATAGCCACACCAACCGCGTCAACGGCAATCCGGTCGGTGCCGGCAAGGATCACGTCGGCCCGCTTCTTCGGCCCCTCCATCGGCCCTTTGTCGACAAAGGCCTCAATCCCGTCGAGGAGGATCAGGGCCGGGGCATAGGGATGGTTCACCTCGGCGATCATCTTGCGCTGACTGAAAAACGAGGTGTGCAGCTCCCGCATGTTCTTCTTGTGGACCATGCCGACCGAGAGTTTGAGGGACATGGTAAAGACACCGCCATAGCCGTGGGTCTTGAGGCAGCAGGTTGATACGACGCACTCGGCATCGAGGACCGGCTTGGCAAACAGGAAGCCATCGAACCAGTGGCTTTCCGGTGCATCCACCTTCACCCAACCCTCCGGAGGCAACTCCTCGAAGTTGATCAGGTCGATTCGCAGCCGTCGGCAGAGATCGTAGATCCCCTTGTCCTGAAGAACATCGCGGGTATCGGGCGGGCCGCTCCGCTCGCCAATGGTGATCTCCCGGGCTCCCATCTCCCGCAACTCGGCCACCAGATGAATCAGGGTATCGTTGTGGGTCGAGGCGGGATAGGGATCGGCGGTGTTGAAGTTCGGTTTCAGGAGCACCCGCTTACCGGCCACCGACTTGTCCCCCAGGAGACGAATCGCCCGACTGACTCCTGCGGCTCGGTCCCCGGTCTTTACCAGGGCAACCCGCGTCTTCGCCTTCGCCGCTGTCGACGTCGGCCTCTGGGCCGCCTCCACTAGTGGTCCCGCATCAACCATCATGCCGAGCGCCCCTCCTGCCATGGTGATCATGAATTCGCGCCGATTCATAGTCTCCTCCGTCCGGGTAGCGTACGGTGGCACCTGGACACAGGGAAAGTCTAGCGCGGGAAGATCAGATGGCAAGGACGGGATGGATGCGGGCGGCAATCGTGCGTTAAGCCTCCCGATATCTTCGGTTGGTTTTCAACCTTGATTCGAGGCGTTTCTGCTTACTGCAGGCATTGAAACACCCCCATGCACCAGAGACACGAACCGCACGGTTCCGACCTGATGTGGCAATCCTGCTCGAACTCATCGACCTGAACATAATCGCACGGTGCGAGCTTGCAGCTGAAACAGTGGGGATAGTCGTAGAGAAGCACGTTCTCGCGGAATTCACGGAATGGCTTGTCGTTCCAGATGTCGAGGATTCCACGCATGGCCAAGGAGCCGAAGGCCCGCGGCCGTACCATCTGATTCCATCCCTGCACGTGGCACTGGTAGTTATGCCAGAGAAAATAACAGGGGTGGACGTTGCCGTCCCATGAGACGAAAGCCCCGCCCCCCTCCACGAACTCGCACCGCCGCATCTGCCGGGGAACCAGTTCCGGCAGCTTCAGATCAATTCCCTCTTCGATCGCTACGGCACGGCCCTTGTCAAAGATCTCTGTCGCCTCCGCGAACCATTCTTCATCCCTTGCCAGGAGTTTCTCCAGATTGATGAATATGTTCCGGGAAAGGGCGTGCTCCTTCATTCTGGCGACAAAATCGACGATGCGCTGCTCTTCGGGAGTCCGACTGTATCGCCACGCCACCTCCCCATAGCGCCGAAGATCAATCCCTTCTTGACATGCAATCTGCTTCCATTCCTCGAAAAGGGCCACTGCCTCATCCGTATTGTTGTCGTAGGCAACGTGGGAGATGTGGGCCTCATCGTAGGGAACCAGCTGGGTCACGAGGGCAAAGGAAGCACCTCGGCGGGCCGCCCACCGGATGACTTCGGGGAGTTCCCGGATGTTGTCCCTCATGACAACGAACTCTATCCCGATTTCCAGCCGGGAAGCCAGATGCACTTCCCGAGCGGCAGTCAGGGCACGGAAGGCCTGCTCTATATCTCCCACCTCCCCACCCTCGCGAAGCCGTCGAAAAGTTTCGGGAGATGCAGCATCCATGGAGATGCAGATCCGGTCGAGCCCGGCCTCCACCAGGGACACTGCCCTCCCCTCGTTCAGCAGGAGGCCGTTGCTCTGGAAACCGATCCACCCCGTCGCCGGCATCAGTTCCTTGGCCCTGCGGATGAATGATTCAAGCTTCGGGTGGAGGAGCGGTTCGCCGATGCCGTTGAGAATGAGCGCTTCAAGGTGGGGAAAAGCAGGGGTCAGGGCGGAGAAGATCTCGTCCGCCATGACTCCCTCGGTCATGCCGTGGTGTTTGGTCTGCTTGACGCACATGGCGCAGCCGAGGTTGCAGTGGGTCGTCACCTCGACGAAGAGTTTGGAAGGATGATTGCGACGTGCGGGGCTTTCATCAGGGGACTGGGTCATGGTTTCCGTCCTGATCTGCTCAGAACTCCTGTGGCATTGCCTTGACTTGGGCGGCGGTGAACACCGGGCCGTCCTTGCAGACATAGACGTTGCCCACGTTGCAGCGGCCGCACTTGCCCAGGCCGCACTTCATCCGGTTCTCCAGGGTCGTGTAGATGGCGTCGTCGCTGAACCCGAGCCGCTCCAGCACCGGGAGGGTGAACTTGATCATGACGGGGGGGCCGCAGACAAGGGCAATGGTGTTGTCGGCCGAGGGGGCTGCCTCTTCCAGCACTGTGGGGACGAAGCCGACGTGTCCGTCCCACGCGGGGGAGTTGCCGCCGGGATCCACGGTCTTCACCAGGCGCACGTCGCCCCGCTCCTGCCACTCTTTCAGCTCCCGCTGGTAGACCAGATCCCCCTCGGTGCGGGCGCCGTAGACGATGGTGATGTCACCGAACTTCTCCCGCCAGTCGAGGCACTGCCAGATGAGGGTCCGCAAGGGGGGGAGCGCAATCCCCCCGGCCACAAAGACGAGATTCTTGCCCAAGAACTCCTCGATGGGAAAGGAGTTGCCGTAGGGGCCCCGCACGCCAATGGCGTCGCCCACCTCCAGGCTTCTGAGCGCCTCGGTGACCCGCCCCACGGCCCGGAAGCAGCACTCGATGTACCCCTTGCGGGTGGGGGCCGAGGCGATGCAGAAGGTGGCCTCCCCGGCCCCGAAGGCCGAGTACTCGGCGAACTGCCCGGCCCGGAAGGAGAAGTTCTCGCGCACCTCGTCATCCTGGAACACGAGGCGGAAGGTGCGGATATCGGCGGTCTCGTCGACAATCTCCGCGATGGTGGCGAGCTGGGGGAGGTAGATGTTTTTGCTGTGATCGCACATGGAGAAAACCTTTTTTAATAACACGGAGCAACTGAGCAACGGAGAAAAACAAAATCAACTTCGTATA